>NZ_CAMFKT010000005.1:0-235573 GCF_945957325.1 Enterobacter sp. PL1 | reverse complement strand
TTAACCAGTTGTCGGATATTGTAAAAGAAAAAATATCTTATGGAATTGTTCAGGCGGGACCACATATTCCTAATGGAATACCTTATATAAAAAGCTCTGACATTAGAGGGGCTATTGATCCTGCGTCACTGCAGAGGACAGCGCCTGAAATACATTATAAGTACAGACGTTCAGCTGTGCACCCTGGGGATATTATATTCTCCTTGAGAGGCAACATTGGCGAGACAGCCATAGTGCCTTCTAATTTATTAGAAGCGAATTTAACGCAAGGTACAGCACGGATATCAGTATCTGGTGATCAATGTAATGAGTTTTACCATCAACAATTTGCGATGGATAAATTACGTAATTATATTAATTCCTTGAGCAAAGGGAGTACATTTAAGGAAATTTCACTAGAAGAGCTACGTAAAGTTAAAGTTCTGTGTGCCCCCCTTCCTGAACAAAAGAAAATTGCTCAAATCCTGTCCACCTGGGATAAGGCAATTACGGTGACGGAAAAGCTTCTCGTCAACAGCCAGCAGCAGAAAAAAGCCCTGATGCAGCAATTGCTTACCGGGAAAAAACGCCTGCTGGATGAGAATGGGGTGAGCTTTAGTGGGGCGTGGAAATGGCTTAGGGCAGCAGAACTGTTTAAGACTATTTCGCAAAAGAATAATTCCGAGGATGAGGAGCTTCTGGCAGTTACTCAAGACCTGGGCGTAATACCTCGATCGATGTTAGAGCGTAGGGTTGTAATGCCTGATGGCTCAACGAAGGGCTATAAGCTTGTTGTTCCGGGTAATTTTATAATTAGCTTACGATCATTCCAGGGGGGATTGGAATACTCTCGTTATCGGGGATTGGTGAGCCCTGCGTATACAGTTTTAACCCCAATAAAAAAAATAGTAGATGAGTTTTATAAGCAATATTACAAATCTTACGATTTTATTGGGCATCTTGCCGTCGCAGTTATTGGAATTAGAGATGGAAAACAAATCAGCTATGAAGATTTCTCTTTTTTAAAACTTCCTTATCCTGAGATTGAAGAACAACAAAAAATCGCAGCCGTACTTTCTGCTGCCGACGCTGAAATCTCCACGCTGGAGAAAAAACTCGCCTGCCTGAGAGATGAGAAAAAAGCCCTGATGCAACAGCTACTGACTGGCAAACGTCGTGTTAAGGTCGATGAGGCGGTTGCCGTATGAAACTGACGAAAAGCGGTCCACTGACTGACCGGGAAATCGACTGGCTGGAAGAAATATTAATGAAGTATGGAATGGATGATTCTGTACTCTGTTTCTCTGAGCTGGATGGATTGCTGACGGCGATTTTATCAGGTCCAAATATGGTTTCACCCAATATCTGGCTGAGTGCTATTTGGGGAGGAGGCGATTATCATCCGAAATGGTCATCTGAGAGAGAGATGGAGCGTTTTGTCAGTCTGTGTTTTCAGCATATGAACGATATCGCTGGTTGCCTTTATGACGCCCCTGAACTGTTTGAGCCGATTTTCAATGAGCGTGAGGTAAAGGGGGAAAAATATACCATTGTGGAAGAGTGGTGTTTTGGTTATATGAAAGGAAAGTCACTGGATGACTGGTCTGGTCTTCCCGGTGAGTTACGGCCTTCTCTGGAAGTGATCGCTCTTCATGGCGTGGAGAAGAATTTTCCTGTACTTGAGAAAATGACCGGAGAGCAGTTTGAGAAAAGTATTTCCCTTATTCAGCCTGCTGCACTGGCACTTTATCAGTACTGGTTGTCAGTGAGAATGTCAGAGGCATCATCCCGGCCTGTTCCAGTGAAGGGGGCAGAAAACATGCCCGGGCGAAATGACCCGTGTCCGTGTGGCAGCGGTAAAAAATTTAAGAAGTGCTGTCTGCATTGATGAATCTTCATGTGACCAGTAGCGAGTAGCGCCAGAAAGAAAAGGATTAATGATGAACCAGACGTACACGCCAAAATTCCAGGAAGAATACAGCGCCAAAATCCCGGCACTGACGTTACTGACCAGCCTCGGCTGGACGTTTTTATCTCCGAAACAGATTATGGATTACCGGGGCTATAAACAGGATGAGGTGGTGCTGCGTCCGGTTCTGCGTGAAGAGCTGTCGAAGCGTTCCTTTATGGCGGGTGGCAAAACCTGCCAGTTATCGGAAAAAGCACTGGATAACCTGATATCACAGGTCTGTTCTCCGGCGCTGAATGAAGGGCTGCTCAAAGCCAATGAACGGATGTATAACCATCTGCTCTACGGTATCGCCGTCACGGAGTTTGTCGATGGCAAGAAGGTCAACCCCACCATTGCGCTGATCGACTGGGAACATCCGGAAAATAACCAGTTCCATTTTACTGAAGAATTTACGGTATTGCGGTCAGGTGGTGTTGAAACCCGGAGGCCAGATATTGTCTGCTTTGTTAATGGTATCCCGCTGGCTGTTATTGAAGCGAAAAGCCCGGCTGGTCATGGCAAGAAAGGGCCAACCATTGACGAGGGGATATCCCAGAGTATCCGCAACCAGTTCAACGATGAAATCCCGCAGCTGTTTGTCTACAGCCAGTTATTACTTTCGATTAACGGTCATGACGGGCGCTACGGTACATGCCATACGCCAATGAAATTCTGGGCGGCATGGCGCGAAGAAGATATTACCGATCCGCAGATGTATGCGCTGCGCAACCATCAGTTATCGACTGAACAAATTCATGCGTTGTTTGATCATCGTCCTTCAGTCGATCTCAAATGGTATCAACAGTTAATCGATGGGGGGGAACTGGCAGTCAGCGGGCAGGATAAGCTGCTCATCAGTCTGCTTTCACCGGAACGTCTGCTGGAGATGACCCGCTTCTTCACCCTGTTTGATAAAAAGACCGGGAAAATTGTCGCCCGCTATCAGCAGGTGTTCGGGATTAAAAGGCTGCTGGAACGCATAAGCACCCGCAGACCAGACGGGGGCAGGGAAGGTGGGGTGATCTGGCATACCACGGGGTCCGGTAAATCGTACACCATGGTATTCCTCAGCAAGGCGCTGATTCTTCATGACAGCCTGAAGCAGTGTCGTATTGTGGTGGTGACGGACCGCGTGGACCTTGAAGGGCAGCTCAGCGGCACTTTTGTCTCTGGTGGCGAACTGGCAGGGAAGGATGATAAGGCCAAAGCGATGGCGACCTCAGGTCAGAAGCTGGCACAGCAGATTGGCTCTGGTAAAGAACGTATAATCTTTACCCTTATCCAGAAATTTAATTCAGCGACAAAATTGCCTGAATGCGTCAACACCAGCCCCGACATCATCGTTCTGATTGATGAAGGACACCGTAGCCAGGGTGGTGAGAACCATGTGCGAATGAAACTGGCACTGCCGAACGCCGCCTTTGTGGCATTTACCGGTACGCCATTGCTGAAAGAAGATAAGACCACCAATAAATTCGGGCCGATTGTCCACGCTTATACCATGCAGCGAGCGGTAGAAGATAAAGCCGTTACACCTTTGCTGTATGAAGAACGTATTCCCGACCTTGAGGTTAACGATCGGGCAATAGATGCCTGGTTTGACCGTATTACCGATGGATTAAGCGAAGCGCAAAAAGCCGACCTTAAACGTAAATATGCCCGTAAAGGTGAGGTCTACAGTGCAGATGACCGCATCCGACTTATCGCACTCGATATTGCCACACACTTCTCGAAAAATATTGATGAAGGGCTGAAAGGGCAACTTGCCTGCGACAGCAAAATCTCCGCCATCAAATATAAAAAGTATCTTGATGAAGCCGGGTTGTTTGAGTCAGCTGTAGTTATCAGCCCGCCGGATACCCGGGAAGGGAATACCGAGGTTGATGAAAGTAAACTGCCGGAAGTGACGAAATGGTGGAAAGATAACGTCGGCACGCAGGATGAGTCCGTGTATACCCGCAATATCATCAGTCGTTTCGATACCGATGATAAGCTCAAATTGCTGATTGTCGTCGATAAACTGCTCACCGGGTTTGATGAACCGAAAAATACCGTGCTGTATATCGACAAGCCGCTTAAGTCCCACAACCTTATCCAGGCGATTGCCCGGGTGAACCGACTGCATCCACTGAAAAAGTTTGGCCTGCTGATTGATTATCGCGGCATTCTGGCTGAACTGGACACGACGATCGGTAAATATCAGGATCTCGCCTCCCGAACCCAGGGCGGATACGACATCAAGGATATTGACGGGTTGTACAGCGCCATGAGTTCTGAATATAAACGTCTGCCGCATCTGTATAACCAGCTGTGGGCCATATTTGCCGGTGTTAAAAACAAAAATGATACTGAGCAGTTACGTGCAGTACTGGTGCCTAAAATGGAAGAACGTGATGGAGAGATGGTCGATATCCATCAGAAAACCCGTGATGATTTCTTCGAGGCGTTAACAGCCTTTGCCGGATGCCTGAAAGTGGCACTGCAGTCCGCCACCTTCTTCACCGACAAGAGCTTTACGGAACAAGACCGAAATCTCTATAAAGAAACCGTAAAACAGATGTCCAGCCTTCGCCAGTGGGCGATGCAGGTAAGTGGAGAGCAGGTCAATTATGACGACTACGCTGAGCAGGTGAAAAAACTGCTGGATAAGCATGTCACCGGCGTTGAGGTTCGTGAACCGGATGGCGTGTATGAAGTCGGTAAAATGGGCAAGAGTGAAAAGCCCGAAGAGTGGGACAACAATAAAACCCGCAATGAAACCGACATCATTAAAACCCGTGTGACAAAGATGATTGAGCAGGAGCTGCGTGATGACCCGTATGCTCAGGAGGCCTTTTCCAGACTCCTGCGCATGGCAATCGAAGAGGCTGAAAAACTGTTCGACCATCCACTGAAACAATACCTCCTATTCCGTGAGTTTGAAGAAAAAGTTGAAGCCCGTAAGCTCGGCGATATCCCGGATGCACTGGCGGTAAACAAGCATGCTCAGGCGTATTACGGTGTATTTAAAAAAGAGCTACCGGAGGTTTTTGCGATTAACGACATTCAGGTGCAGGAGAAGTGGACGAAGCTGGCTTTTGAAGTGGACTGCATTATCGTCAAAGCAGTGGCAGAAAACTCCCTGAACCCTCAGGATATCGAGAAAGCAGTCAAGACAAATCTCTTACCGCTGCTGTTTACGGCCTGCCGGGAAATAGGGGCCGGAATGAACCAGGTAAACCGTATTGTGGAAACTATCATCCAGATACTGCGCGTTGGTTTGATGAAATCATGAGTGAAAAAGAGTCGCCAGCAATGAAAGCTATACGCATTGTCTATGGTGATGAAGCCATTGCCATACAGTGTGTTCCGCGTCAGGTCGTTAAGGGCAGGGTGCTCATCAAGGTGCATCCGGACTGCCGGGTTGTGGCCTCTGTACCGCCAGAAACACCGGAGCACGAGGTGTTGTCTGCGCTGAAAAAAAGAAGTCGCTGGATATACCAGCAACTGCGTGATTTCAGGGAGCAACAGACGCACATTGTTCCGCGTCAGTATGTCAGCGGAGAAAGCCATTACTATCTTGGCAGGCAATATCAGCTGAAAGTGACAGAAGACGCTACGGTGCCGCAACGAGTGAAAATGTTGCGTGGGCGTCTGGAAGTGACGATCAGACACAAATCGGCAGAAAAGGTCAAAGCGTTGCTGGCCGAATGGTATCGGGAACGCGCCAGAGATGTCTTTCAGCGCAGGCTTGATTTATTGATACCGCAGACCCTTTGGGTTAGTGAGCGTCCCCCGATACGTCTGCGGGCGATGCAAACGCAATGGGGAAACTGTTCTGCGAAAGGTTGTCTGACCCTGAATCCATGGCTGGTTAAGGCATCCTCAGAATGTATCGATTATGTCTTGCTACATGAGTTATGTCATGTTGCTGAGCACAACCATAGTGAGGAGTTTTACCGCTTGATGGGGCAGGTTATGCCGGGGTGGGAAAAAGTCAAGAAGCGACTGGATGGGATGGCTGGGATGTTGTTGGCTGATATGTAACTTATCAATATGAGTTCTTAAGGGTTTGGTCAGTCTCGTTAATGTAGGGAGTATAATAATGAGTAAGTTAGATAATAAAATTGAAGCACGCCATCGTAATTTGTTTGATGTTCTAAATGCGCAAAAATATACCGTTGATTACTTTCAGCGCGAGTATAGCTGGGGTGAGAAACATATTGAAGAGTTGGTTACAGACTTAACATCTGCGTTTCTCAATGAATACACCGTCGGTGATTCTCGGGAGCAGGGTGAAAACTACAATAATTATTACTTAGGACCATTTGTTGTGAGTAGTAAAGATGGGAAACGGAGTATTATTGATGGTCAGCAACGACTGACTTCATTAACTTTATTTCTAATTTACCTCCATAACCTTCAGAAAGAACTTAAATATGAAGAGAAAATAGAATCAATGATTTTCTCCGAGTTACGTGGCAGCAAATCATTCAATATAGTAGTTGAAGACAGAATACCTTGCATGGAAGCATTGTTTAATTTTGGTAGCTATAGTTTAGTTGATGGGGATGATGAGTCAACCCATAACATGGTGGAGAGATATCAGAATATCACAGATGCTTTTCCTGATGAATTAAAAGGTCAGGCTTTTCCTTTTTTTATCGACTGGCTTAAGTATAACGTTATTATGGTTGAGATAGTTGCCTATTCAGATGAAAACGCATATACCATCTTTGAGACTATGAATGACCGAGGATTGAATCTTACTCCGTCCGAAATGCTTAAAGGTTTTTTACTTTCACGCTTTCATCAGGGAGATAAACGCCAAAAGGCAAATGAACTCTGGAAAAAAGCGATGATGGATTTAAAAAACTATGATAAAGATGAAGACCAACGTTTTTTCCAGTCATGGTTGCGTGCTCAATATGCTGATACAATACGCCCGGGTAAAGCTGGTTCAAAAAATGAAGACTTTGAAAAAATAGGTACGCGTTTTCATAGCTGGGTTAGAGATAATCTTCAGGCGGTGGGATTGGACCCAGATAATGGTGAGACATTCGAACGATTTATACAAAAAAACTTTTTGTTTTATTTGAATGCCTATACACAAATACTGAATGCTGAGAGAGCATTAACGCACCAACTGGAATATGTATTTTATATCCACCATTGGGGTATTGCACCTACTTTAAGTTTCCCTTTGATGTTGGCTCCATTAAATGTAGGTGACAGTCCTGAGGCTGTGATAGCCAAAATAAACCTGGTGGCGCGCTATATTGAAACATTTGTTGTTCGTCGTTCTGTTAATTTCCGAAAATTCTCTGCCAGTTCTATTCGTTACACAATGTACAGTCTTGTTAAAGAAATTCGTGGTAAAAGTATTGAAGAATTAAAAGATTTGTTATCTAAGAAGTTATCCGAAATGCCAGATACTTTTGCAGGAATGGAAGAGTTTCGTCTCCATGGTCAAAACTATCGTTTTGTGAAGTTTTTGCTTTCTCGTATAACTGCGTGGGTTGAGCAACAAGCCGGAATGAGTACAACCTTCATTACATATTATCAGCCAGAACATGGTAAGCCATTTGAAGTCGAGCATATTTGGGCCGATAAATATGAACGTTACTCTGATGAGTTTGAACAAGAGCACGAATTTAACAATTACAGAAATCGCTTAGGTGATTTGGTTTTATTACCTAGAGGCTCAAACCAGTCATATGGTGATTTGTGTTACGATCAAAAGCAACCTCATTACATTAAAGAGAATCTCCTGGCTAAATCGTTATGCCCATTGGCATATATGAATAACCCTAATTTCAATCAGTTGAGAAATGTATTCGGATTGCCTTTCAAGCCACATGATTCATTTAAAAAACAAGATGTCGATGAACGACAGTCTTTGTATAAAATAATTTGTGAGAATATTTGGGCTGATAATTTATAGCAAAATTATAATTTTTATTAATCTGCAATGGTATGGAGGGTTGTCATGATTTATCAGTGTGATACTTGCAGTAGAACGACTTTTGAGATTAATTGTCCATGGTGTAGCGGCGTTTCACCTGTAAAAACGTCTGCATGGGGTTCAGCATCATCGACTGCACAAGCAATAGATATACAACGTATGACGCCATTGAATCCATCTTTTTATCCCGAGTTTCAGTATCGTTCTAAGGGTATGCTGAAAGATCTGTTTGGGAAAAAGAAAGAACAAACTCAGCTTAATCAATTGCTTGAAAATGTTCTCGAAAAATACTCCAGTTTAAAAGATCCATATTTTACTAACTTCATTTACACTTCAAGATTCTCACATAATAATAAATCGGAAGCAGATTACTCAACAGATAATGGTACATACTCCGAATTACAACTTTTCCGTGAGGTGTTGGTCAGGAAAGGGTTCAATGAGCTTGAGCAGTTACCTGAGCTATTAGATAAATTACTCCTTACCACGTCATTTAACGCTCTTTATTATGGTTTCGCTAAGGAAGTTAAACGGCATATTAAATCCACACTTACTGAATCGTTGAAGTCATGGATTGAGGAAGCAGGCACCACTTTCCGGGCAGATCTTTCATTATTTCTATTCTATATATGGAGTAATAATATAGAGTTCTCATCAGTAGAGTTCAATGAAAAAGCGGAGGCCACGCCTGGTGTCCCTTTGGTTTTATTTGATGAAGTTAAAAAATACTTGGCTGTGTGCGAACGTATTTATTTTGATATTCTGGTTGATAGATTAGCTACACGCCTTGAGCATTTTAACCCTAATAAATTCGTCACCATGTATTTAGTTGATGCGATGGACGGTTTCCAGTTCGAAGATTTCCTTGTGGAAATATTCCAGACTATGGGTTATGACGTCAAAGAAACCAAGAGAACGCAAGATCAGGGTGCAGATCTCTTCGTCACTCGATTTGGTAAGGATATGGTTATTCAGGCGAAAAATTATTCTGGTTCTGTAGGTAACTCGGCGGTGCAGCAGGTGATCTCTGCTAAAACGTTCTATGGTTGTGATGAGGCGATGGTTGTGACTAATTCCTACTTCACACGCTCTGCGAAAGAGTTAGCTGAATCAGCCTTGGTACGTCTGATCGACAGGGATGAACTGCAAAAGTATCTGGATGATTATAATCAAAAGATAATCGAAGATTTCCAGTCAAACTCATAACGTTGAAACATTTTTAGAAACTTTTCAGACACGGATAGAACTAGGTAGGTTTCCGTATCAGGGGATTTACCTGTGATGTTTCGTCAATATAGCATATAACTGCTGAGCATCACGGGCTAGGAAGTGAGGGGAATCCATCGTTCATTCGGATGATGAACCTCTTTCATCTTCTGGCATCACAGTGTGAATATGACTATCTACACTTACGGGTTTCCACATTTTGTGGTAATTGTTGTTTTTACTTTTCACGCATAATGAAAAGAGTGCAAACTGTCTTTTTTGTGTTCTGTAATGGTTTGATATTGCTAGTTTTTACCGGGGGAGTATCATAGCATGTTGTATATGCTGGTGGGGGATAGTATTCCTTGTGATTCTAAAAAAGGCAATATCGTATTTCTTCCCGCTTGGCAAAAAGATGTTCGGTCACTGTAATGTGAAGCTATTGATATATAGTTGCATTAGCCTGAACAGGCAATAGTGACGCTTCTTCTCAATCTGAAAAACTAAGAGTGAGATCTATAATGTTGAAATTCTCTGGTACTTTTCAAGAGCTTAGTGGAAAATTAGCTTCACTCAATGGTGAGTGGGATGATTCACAACCGAATAAAAAAGTTTTAAGACTAAATGGCGGTGTGATGAACTGGTTTGAATCAACGGGTTCTATCAGTTTTCAGGGAAGAGAACCGGGGAAATTAGCCCTTGAATCTGAAGTACCTAAATTACTATACCCAACAGAACCAATGGCTATAAGGCCACAATCCTCAGCATTATCTCCTGATGCGTTGATAAAGTCTCAATGCAATGATGAAAAAGATTCTTCAGTAGAGCGCCAATATCTTACTACTGGGATCAACGATGGCGAACTCGTCATTGGTATTGTGAGTGCTGTTGGAACAGAATATAAACGAGTTACTGAACCATTAATCGACCGTTTGAAAGGGTTTGGTTATTCGGTTAAGGAAATTAGGGTGTCGAGTTGTTTGACAAGTACTTCACAAACGGATGAGTATGAACGTATTCGACACTACATGCAGTTAGGTGATTCTTTGCGAAAAAGTATGGGTAATAATGGCATATTAGCTGCAGGGGTAGCAAAGAAGATTTCAGAGTTAAGATCCCCGACAGATACAAAGCGAGCCTATATAGTCAACTCACTTAAACATCCTGGTGAAGTTGAGTTCTTAAGAAAAGTATATGGGGGAGGATTCTACTTAATAGGTATTCATGCAGATGAGAAACGGCGGCATCAGCATTTAACCGATGATAAGGGAATGACTCAAAGCCAGGCTAATGATCTAATTCGTATTGATGAAGATGAATCAATTGATCATGGACAAAAAACTAGAGATACTTATCACCTTGCTGACTTTTTTTTAAATCTTGGCAGTAATAATGACCAGGTTAAGAATCGCTTGCAACGATTTTTAGAATTAATTTTTTCACACCCTTATAAAAACCCGACATTTGATGAGTTTGCCATGTTTATGGCTTTTAATAGCTCAGTTCGTTCTGGTGATTTATCACGCCAAGTCGGTGCAGTGATTAGCCGAGATACACAAATAATTGCAACTGGCGCTAATGATGTACCTAAATCTGGTGGAGGTCTTTACTGGGCTGAAGTGAACGAAGAAACTGGAAAAGTTGAAGATCAACCAGACGGAAAGGACTATACAAGAGAAGGGGACTCAAATAAACATGCGCAGTCAGTCATTATCCAAGAAATTGCGACGAATCTTTTAAACCAAGGCCTAGTAGATAGTTTGCGTGAACTTGATCTTAAAAAAGCACTTAAGGAAAGTAAAATATCTGATTTGACTGAATTTGGCCGTGTTGTTCATGCTGAAATGGATGCATTGTTATCTTGTAGTCGTGCTGGTATTCCTACCACAGGTTCAACACTTTATTGTACAACGTTCCCATGCCACAATTGTGCAAAACACATTATTGCTAGTGGGATTAAACGCGTTGTCTACGTAGAACCTTACCCTAAAAGTCGTGCGTTAGATTTCCATTCTGAATCGATCCATCTAAGATCTGAATTGGAACGCACACTTAAAGATAATAATAATCTAGTCAGTTTTGAACCGTTTATTGGGGTTGGACCACGTCGTTTCTTGGATCTTTTTTCAATGAGTCTTGGCAGCGGTTCTAAATTACGCCGCAAGGATAAGGGCGGTGGTATCCTTGATTGGGATAAAGCATCAGCCCCTATTAGGACACCTTTATTATCAAAGTCTTATATAGAAATTGAGAAAGCTGCTGCTGAGATGTGGGATGAGTGCTCATTTTGACAGAAATATAATTCCAAGGTTGCAATCATGAACTGGGTTCAAGGAAGTCAGTCTAGGCTATGTTAAAAACAATCATGGTGTGCCGAGTTTTGGCATAAACATGGAAGATTTTTCTCGTCTTCCATGGGAGGAGGCACAATTACAGTCCACTAATTTTCAGTACCTGTGCAGTTTCTATGCTCAACGCTATCCATGATTATCTATTTTCAGCCAATTACAGCAAAATGAGTAATCAATTTTAGCAGCCTTTTGCAATGAATAGCTATGTAACACATTGATCCTGCGTAGAATTTAAAATCCCTCGGCGTTCGCGCTGTGTGGGTTCAAGTCCCACTCCGGCTACCATGGGAAACAAAGAATAATCAAAGCAATAAGCAGTGTCGTGAAACCACCGAAAGGTGGTTTTTTTGTGCCTCCAGTTTAGCACGAAGTGAGCGTATCTCATCGTCATCACGATCGTGCTGTGCCCGGGAATTTGCTGCCATACCAGAACGTTAAGCCTAACTCTCTAATATCAAGCCCGGAAAGCAGGGCGATTGTCAGCTAACCTGCAACCAATCTTAAACAAACATTTCACTCGCCAGACACAGGTCGCCGCTGCTGATAAGCTGGTTGGTATCCACCCTGGAGAGCGGAAGGTTATTGTCATGCAATATGAAGAACAGCAGCTTATCAACGGACTTTTCGAGCGTCTTAAACAGGCCGGACAACAAAACAGCAAACGTGATGCAGATGCAGAGCGTCAGATCGCTGAATTTGTCAGACAGCAGCCTGCGGCCCCCTACTATATGGCGCAGTCGATTTTGATTCAGGAAGCGGCGCTGAAACGTCTGCAGGCCCGGGTTCAGGAGCTTGAAAGCGAATTAGCCGCGCAAAAAAGCAAACCCTCGACGGGCGGCAGTTTCCTCGGCGGCCTGTTTGGTGGCGGGAAAAGTAACCCGCAGCCTGACAACAGCTGGAATGCCCAGCCGCAACAGCCACCGGCGCAGGATTACTCTCGGGCGCCAGCGCCAGCTACTCGCGGCGGCGGTTTTATGGCTGGCGCGCTCCAGACAGCCGCTGGCGTGGCCGGTGGCATCGCGCTTGCCGAGATGCTTACCAGCATGTTCCATCAGTCGCGGCCGGAAGAGATCGTGAACATCATCGAAGAGCCGACAATGCCCGTCGGTGGTGAACCGTTTGTCGGTAATCAATACGGCGATGTTAATAACGTCTCTGACACCCGTTTCCTCAACCAGAACGATCCGTTCGGCAGTAATAACGACATCTGGCAGAACGACGATGTAGATGACGACTACAGCAATGACGACGACAGTTTTATTTAACGACGTTATCGTGTCACCATCGAAATGAAGTTAACCCTGAAAGTTGGGTATCCAACTTTCGGGGTTTTGCTTTTCCGGGTCAAAAAAGCCTTCGAGGCTAAGCCTGAAGGCTCATAAATCACATTCTTTTTACTGCTTTTCTTACTAACAAACCTGTAAGAATTGCCGGAAGCAATCCAAACAAAGAGGCGATATCGACTAACGTATCCTCCAGTTCTTCTATCCCGTATGTCCCGAAATGGTCCATCACGGCATAAGCCCATTCGGCAGGTGTCACATCACACCCCGCCCAAATAAGCCTTCCTCACCTCCTGATTCCCCAGCAATTCCTCACCGCTGCCGCTCAGCCGGATCTGTCCGTTCACCATCACATACCCGCGGTCAGACAGCTTCAACGCATGGTGCGCATTCTGTTCCACCAGAAAAATGGTCATACCGCTGCGGGCCAGTTCGCGCAGCGTCTGGAAGATCTGCTTCACCACAATCGGGGCTAAGCCCAGGCTGGGCTCATCCAGCAGCAGCAGCTTTGGACGGCTCATCAGCGCCCGGGCGATCGCCAGCATCTGCTGTTCTCCGCCGGACATGGTCATCGCGCGCTGTTTACGTCGCTCCTTAAGGCGAGGGAAAAGGTCGAACATGGTTTGCATATCTTCAGCCGCAAACTGATTGCCGATGGGAATGGTCCCCATCAGCAGGTTCTCTTCCACAGTCATATCCGGGAAGATACGTCTGCCTTCCGGTGCCTGCGCAATGCCGCCGGACGCAACGTAGTGGGTGGATTGATGGCTGATATCTTCACCACAGAACAGGATCTGCCCGCTGCGGATACGGGGCTGGCCGAAGATGGACATCAGCAATGTCGATTTACCCGCACCGTTTGCGCCAATCAGCGCCACGGTTTCCCCCTTATTCACCTCAAGAGAGACCTGCTTCAGCGCCTGAATGACGCCGTAAAACACATCCACCTCGCGAAAAGCCAGCAGCGGTTCGCTCATAGGGAGACCTCGCTTTCATCCGTGCCCAGGTAGGCTGCAATGACCTTTTCATCATGCTGGATCTGCTCGGGTTTCCCCCTGGCAATCACATCGCCGTGGTCGAGCACGATAATGTCGTCCGAAATGTCCATCACCATCCCCATATCATGCTCAATCAGCAATACCGTGATGTCGTGATGATCCCGCAGAAAGCGAATAATGCCGCTCAGCTTGTGCGTTTCAACCGGGTTAAGCCCGGCGGCGGGTTCATCCAGACAGATCATTTCCGGCCCGGTGCACATTGCCCGCGCGATTTCCAGTCGCCGCTGCTGGCCGTATGACATCTCTCCCGCCAGGCGATTGGCGCACTCCACCAGATCCACTACTTCCAGCCAGTAGAAGGCTCTGTCCAGGGCGTCGCTTTCAGCCCGCCGGTATGCCGGCGTATTTAAGATCCCGGCGAGCAGATTACGGTTAACGCGCATATGCTGCGCGACCAGCAGATTTTCCACGACCGACATCTCGCGAAAAAGACGGATGTTTTGAAACGTGCGCGCCAGCCCGGCACGGTTGACCAGGTGGGTTCCGCCGAACATTTTGTAGAAAAGACGCTGCCCGAACTGCGCGGGGTTAATCCAGTCGCCGGGCTGGAATTTTTGCCCGAGGACCTGAATAACATTGGTCGTTTTATGGCGGGTATTAAACAAAATGTTGCCGCCGGAGGCTCTGTAGAACCCCGTCAGGCAGTTAAACACGGTTGTTTTTCCCGCCCCGTTGGGGCCAATCAGGGCGGTAATGGAGCCGCGCTGCACGTCCAGGTTGACGTCGTTTAGCGCCTTAATCCCGCCAAAATGCATCATCAGATGCTCAACGCGTAATATCGTTTCGTTCATGGTGCGACGCCCTTACGCACGGCAAACCCGCTGCGGTTAATGCGGATCAAACCGCGTGGACGCCAGATCATCATCACCACCATCAGCATGCCAAACAGCAGGACGCGGTACTCGGCAAAACTGCGCAGCAGCTCCGGCGTGACCGTGAGCACAAAGGCGGCCAGCACCACGCCAAGCGTAGAACCCATACCGCCCAGCACCACAATGGCGAGGATCAATGCCGATTCAAAGAAGGTAAAGGAGGTCGGATTCACGAACCCCTGATAGGTGGCGAAGAACACCCCGGCAATGCCTGCGGTGGACGCGCCCAGCGTAAAGGCGGAAAGCTTAACCAGAACATGATTCAACCCCATTGAGCGGCAGGCAATTTCGTCTTCGCGCAGGGCTTCCCACGCCCGACCAATCGGCATGCGCGTCAGGCGGTGCTTGATGTAAAGCACCAGCATCACCACCAGAAACAGCACCGCGTAGATAAAGATAAACTTCATGTTCGGGTTGTAGGTCAGGTTGAAAAACTCGTGGAAGGGCACGCCGCCTTCTTTTGCGCGTCGCCCAAACTCAAGACCGAAAAAGGTGGGGGGAGGGGCAGACACGCCGTTGGGGCCGCCGGTGAAGGTCAGCCAGTTGTTCAGTATCAGGCGAATGATCTCCCCGAAGCCGAGGGTGACGATGGCCAGATAGTCACCGTGCATGCGCAGTACCGGGAAGCCGAGCAGGGCACCTGCGGCGGCGGCCATGATTGCCGCCAGCGGCAGCATGCTCCAGAAGCCCAGGCCGAGATACTGGTATCCCAGCGCCAGGCCGTACGCACCAATCGCATAGAACGCGACATACCCCAGATCCAGCAGGCCGGCCAGGCCCACGACGATGTTCAGCCCCAGACCGAGAAGCACGTAGATCAGCCCGAGAATGGCGACGGTTAGCACATATTTCGTGGCGACAAACGGAAAGCAAATCGCAAGGGTAATCACCAGGGGAATGATCCAGCGCATGCGGCTTTTGTAATCCGGTGGCCGGACATAAACGCCCGCGCTGTCGGCCTCGAAGCGCGCCTGGAAGCGGGCCCCGGCAGCGGTACCTAAAAAAGCGCTCAGCAGAAAACGCCCCGACATGACGATACCCACCATCCAGGCCAGGCGCTGCCCGGCGAAGGTAAAGCTGTACCCGTCCAGCACCACACCTGCAATGGGGCCGAAGATAATCAGCGCAATCAGCCCGGAGAAAATCGCGTCCAGAATGCAGCGTTTAAGTGAAAAACCGTGTGACGTCATCATTGTCTCCCTCACACTTTGGCCACAATCGGGCGCCCGAGCAGCCCCTGAGGGCGGAAAATCAGGATCATCACCAGCAGGCCAAACGAGAAGACGTCTTTATAGTCCGAGTTCACCATGCCCGAGAACTGCGCTTCCGCCACGCCCAGGATAAGGCCACCGAGCATGGCGCCGGGGAGGGAGCCGATGCCGCCAAGTACCGCCGCCGTGAAGGCTTTAATGCCGATCACGAACCCGACGTAGAAATCAAAGGTGCCGTAGTTCATGGTGATCAGCACCCCCGCCAGGCCCGCCATCGCCGCGCCGATGACGAAGACCAGCGAAATAATCCGGTCGGTGTTAATCCCCAGAATGGAGGCCATTTTGCGATCCTGCTGCACCGCACGGCACATCCTCCCCAGCCGGGTACGGTTGATTATCCAGGTGAGCACCAGCATGCCGGCAAACGAGGCCACCAGGATAAACACTTTGGTGTAGGTTATCTGCACGAACCCTTCGCCCAGATGCAGGCGAATCACGCCGTCCAGCATGGTCGGTACCCCTTGCTGGCGCGGGCCCTGGCTCAGCTGCGCGTAGTTTTGCAGGATAAGCGATATCCCGATGGCGGAGATCAGCGGTGCCAGGCGCGTGGAGTTGCGCAGCGGCTTATAGGCGATACGCTCGATGGTCCAGCCGTACACCCCGGTGACCACAATGGTGAACACCAGCGTGCCGAGGATCAGCAGCGGGAAGGACTGCAGGCCGAAGAATGAGAGCAGCGCCAGGCCAATGGCGCAGAGATAGGCTGAAATCATATACACTTCGCCGTGGGCGAAATTAATCATGCCGATAATGCCGTACACCATGGTGTAGCCGATGGCGATCAGGCCGTAGACGGAACCCAGCGTTAAGCCATTGATTAACTGTTGCAGGAAGAATGTACTCATTTTAGCGCGCTCGTTTTATAGGCTGCGCGAGCCGCGCAGCCTGATGTTTATTACGCGCCGACGGGCGAGCCCATCGACGTTGAGCGTGACTCCGTCCCGTTACTCCACTTCCTTATATTTTCCTTTGTCGTCCCACTGGTAAACCACGTAGTCAGAGACTTTCAGATCGCCTTTGCTGTCCCAGGCTTTTTTGCCCATCACCGTGTCGACGGAATTGGCCTTCAGCCACTCGCTGGCTTTGGCAGAGTCCTTGCCGCCGGTGGCCTTGAAGGCGGCGGCAATCGCCTGTACCGAGGCGTAGGAGTACAGGGTGTA
Organism: Enterobacter sp. PL1; assembly: GCF_945957325.1. Taxonomy (NCBI): domain Bacteria; kingdom Pseudomonadati; phylum Pseudomonadota; class Gammaproteobacteria; order Enterobacterales; family Enterobacteriaceae; genus Enterobacter; species Enterobacter sp. PL1. Next base: position 218,498 of record NZ_CAMFKT010000005.1, on the reverse strand, counting down.
ACCTTCCGGCTCGAATTTACCGGCGCGGAATTTCTCGATTACCGCTTTGCCGTCCGGGATCAGGCGCGGATCTTTACCGAAGGTCATGTAAATGCCCTTGGTATATTGCGGGCCGCCCGCCGCGGTCACCATCTCTTCGTTGACGATACAGTCCCCGGAGAAGAATTTCGCCTGCACACCCTGCTCACGCATCTGGCGAACCAGCGGGCCGGCTTCCGGATGACAGCCCCCGAAGAACACGACGTCCGGTTTTTGCGCGCCGATCTTAGTGACCAGCGCGTTAAAGTCTTTTTCACCGCGGGATAACCCCTCGTACATCACATCCTGAACCCCACGTTTCGCCAGCGCCGCTTTGGTGGCGTCAGCCAGGCCCTGACCATAGGTGTCTTTATCGTGAATAATCACCACCCGTTTGGCTTTCAGCTTGTCGATGATGAAGTCGCTGGCCACCTGGCCCTGCTGGTCATCGCGGCCGCACATGCGGAACATGTCGCTCATGCCGCGTTCGGTAATCAGCGGGTTGGTTGAACCGGGGGTAATAGCGATGATCCCCGCATCGCTGTAAACCTCGGAGGCGGGCATGGTGGAAGAGGAGCAGAAATGACCGACCACGGCGTTGACTTTATCCTGGTCGACTAAGCGGTTGGCCACCGCCACCGCCTGCTTAGGCTCGCAGGCGTCATCCCCCTGAACCAGTTTGATCTTCTCGCCGTTAATGCCGCCGGCGGCGTTAATGTCTTCAGCGGCCTGCGTTGCGCCGTGCCAGTACTGATCGCCATAGGTGGCATTAGGACCCGTGAACGGCCCGGCCACGCCAATCACGATATCTGCCCTGGCGGAAAACGCCGTCACCAGGCAACCGGCCAACACGAGAGAAAGCGGAGTTCTGATAAATTTCAGCGACATTATTATGTTCCTTAGCAAAGAGGTTTTTGCACCACGGCGTAAACCCGAACGCCCGGCGGCGCAGCCAATCCGAAACACGAGCAAGAACAAAATGCACTAAACGAACAAGATACAGACGGCATCCTGCATATACGGCGAGGTTTCCCTGCGCAGCGTCGCGCGAAGAACATTAAGCAAAAACGTTGCCAGAATGGTTAACCCATTGACGGGCCTGTGACATGTTTGAGTATAGAGCGCCGCGTTATGCCGCCTTGCGGGAGGAGAAGAAATTACAGCGGAGATCACATATCGTTAACAATAAAGCCCATAAGTTGTGCAAAGGTCACGATTTGCACGTTTTTGCAGCAATAAAGACCTAAACTTCAGCCCGGAGAGGCGTGAGATATGTGTTAGGATCGTTTCCTTTTTATCAGGAGTGTCAGCGATGACTGAAGGCCCATTAAATGAAAGCGAAATGGCGTGGCTTGAAGAGACGTTAATGTCTTACGGTCATGACGATGCGTCCGTGCTTGACGTGTCTGAACTGGACGGCATGTTTACCGCAGTGCTTTCCGGTCCTGTTGTCGTTGAGCCAGATACCTGGCTGGTGGCGGTGTGGGGTGGCGAGAAATACATTCCGCGCTGGAAAAACGATCGCGAGATGAACCGTTTTATCGATCTTTGCTTTAAGCATATGAACGATATTGCCGAGCGCCTGAGCGAATATCCGGACCAGTTTGAACCGATGTTTGGCTATAACGACATTGACGGTGAGAGCTATACCGTGGTGGAAGAGTGGTGCTACGGCTACATGCGCGGCGTGGCGCTGACGGACTGGTCAGCCTTGCCGGACGAGCTGAAGGCCGATCTGGATGTGATTGCGCTGCACGGTAGCGAAGAGATCGGCGACCAGCTGGATGAATTGACCGAAGAAGAATATACCGCCAGCATTGAACGTATTCAGCCTGCGGCGCTGCGCTTGTATAACTACTGGGTGAACAATCCGCAGCAGCCGGAGGTGAAGAAGCCGATGGTGAACGGCACGAAGGTTGGGCGTAACGATCCGTGTCCTTGCGGCAGCGGGAAGAAGTTCAAGAGCTGCTGTTTGCACTGATAAAAAAGGGGCTGATGACAGCCCCTTTTTTCATTAACCCACTTCCGGCAGCATTCCCGCCGCAATCAGTACCTGCACCAGAATAATCACCACCCCACAGCCAAACACAATGCACAGCAGCGGTTTTCCTCCCGCCACGCGGTAACCCTGCTGCGGATGCTGCTGGCGGCTCTTCCACGCCAGCAGGGAAGGGAGGAGCAGGGCAAGGACCGAGAGCGCCACCCCCGCATACCCCAGCGCCATCACAAACCCGCGTGGATAAAACAGCGCAAAGGCCAGCGGCGGCAGGAAGGTGATGGCCCCGGTCTGTAACCGTCCTGCGGCGGTATTGCGGCGCTGGAACAGGTCGGCCAGATAGTCAAACAGGCCAAGCGCCACGCCCAGAAACGAGGTTGCCAGCGCCAGGTCGGCAAAGAGGTGTACCGCCAGCTCCACGTGCGGGGAGGTGACGACCTCGCGCAGCGCCAGCAGAAAACCGTTCAGGCCTGCGTGCTGTGCCATCAGGCCAATAAAGGTTGAAGAGTCGATGCTGCCCAGGGTCACCAGCTGCCAGAAAATGTAGGCAATCAGCGGGATCGCGCTGCCGATAACAAAGACGCGGCGCAGCTTGCGAATATCGCCGTTCATATAGCTGACGATGCTCGGCACGCTGCCGTGGAAGCCAAACGAGGTGAAAATGACCGGGATGGCGGAAAGCGCCAGCCCTTTTTCCAGCGGCAGCGCCAGCAGGTTGATCTTGTGCACGTGCGGTGCCAGCAGGACCAGCATGACAATCAGGAACAGAATTTTGGCGCTGAACAGGAAACGGTTAAACAGATCGACCAGCGATGTTCCCACACAGACCACGCCGCCGCCGATGAGCGCAAAGAAGATAGCGCCCGTCGCCGGGGTAATGTCAGAGCCAAACCAGTCGTTAACGCTGGAAGCGATCAGCTCCCCGGCCCCGCTGATGTAGGCGGCGGTCAGGGCGTACATCAGGAACATCATGCTGAAGCCGGTTATCCACTGGCCGTAGCGTCCCAGGTAGCGCGCCGCGAGGGAACCCAGACCGGTATCGGCGGGCACATGCTGGTAAACCTCAAGCAACAGCAGGGCGGTGTAGCACATCAGCGCCCAGAGCGTCCCCAGCAGCAGCAGGGTCATGCCAAATCCCACGCCCGCGGCTGCCAGAGGCATTGCCAGCATTCCTGCGCCAATCGTCGTTCCGGCGACGATAAAAATACTTCCCAGAGTTCTGTTTTTCACGCTTTCCTCTACAACGCTTCTTAACCGCGACAAAATCTGCGGCGCAGAGTAAGGGAAAAGCCGTAACTCGTCAAATCACCGTTACAAGCAGTGTAATGAATATTTTACACATTAATATTCCTCTGACCCTTTATAGGCTTCCGCCTACTACATGAGGGCAATGTTGCTGAGCAACATTTCGGCGTAACGTAAACAATAAATATAAATTATCAAATAAAGTGAGGGTTTTATGGCGGGGGAGAATCCTTTTACCGCGGCATGGAGCCGTGGAGGCAACCTGTTGTGCCATGGCCACTGGATAATCCACTGGCAGAACCAGCCCCTGATACTTCCGGAGTCCCGCCGCGAAAAAGATATGGGCACCTGGGGAATCTATTCGGTTATTGATCCTGAGGATGAGACCTTTGCACAAGGCTTACAGGAAGATGAGTGGATCATAGCGAATGTCGACTGGTTGACGGATATGTTTTTCGAGATGGGTATTGCGCTGGAGACGGCCAGCTACCGCTATTTTTACCAGGCCGTGAATCCTCACGACTGGCGCTGCACCAGCTGCGCTGGGTGTATGTAAATTAACGCGGTGCAGGGAACCCGCACCGCGCTGAAATTAATTCTGCGTATCCAGCGTGGAAAGTTCTTTATCAATAAAGTAAAGACCTTCGCCTGATTTCCCCACCAGAGATAATTTATCCAGCACGGATTTAAACAGCTTCTCTTCTTCATGCTGTTCGGCGACATACCACTGCAGGAAATTGAAGGTTGGATAATCCTGGCTGGTCATCGCGGCATGAACCAGTTCGTTAATTTTCTGGGTGATCAGCTGCTCGTGCTCGTAGGTGGCGCGGAACAGTTCATCGAGAGAATTATATTCAGCAAATGGGGATGCCACGGTTTCAATGCGCGGCAGGCTGCCGGTATCCGTCAGATAATCAAACAGACGCTGCATGTGGGTCATCTCTTCCTGCGCGTGACGACGCAGAAACGCGGCAGCGCCTTCGAAGCTGTGATAGCTGCACCAGGCGCTCATCTGCTGGTAGAGAAGGGATGAATACAGCTCAAGATTCATTTGTGCGTTGAGCTTGTCGATCATTTCAGTTTTCAGCATGGTGGCGCTCCGGGTTATTATTTCTGGTTCACAATGAGCGACACTATAATTTGTTATTTAATTATTTGCAAAACGTAAAATATTTATTTTATTTATTTAAAATACGAATGGGAATAAAACGCATTGGCGATTTTATCATTTATTAATGAGAATTGTTTTTGTTCGTGATGAAATAAACTGCCAGCCTGCGCTGGCAGTCTGGATTAATACCACGGATTGTTTGACTTAGGGTTCACGGCATAACCCATACATTTATACTGGATAGTCACGCTCTCGTTCAGACACAACGAGCCGCTAATGAGGGTGCAGGTTTTAATGGGCTGACCATAGGCTGAGGCCGTGGCGTACCCCATGCTCTGACACGCTTTTGCCGCCGTACCGTTATTCACATACTCATCGGAATACGCATTTTGCAGCGCTGCCTGACCGTAGTTAAGGCGGACGATGCCGTTCGGCGCATCGAGGCTGCTGACTTCAGCCTGGCGGTTAATGCTGCACCCCGCGAGCAGGAGGAGTGTGCCGGCTACAATGACTCTTTTCATGGTTCGCTCTGAGTGGATGGAAATACGTTATCGTACCCGCAGATGCCCGCCGCAATGGCTGGAATAGCCGGACAATCTGCCCTCACTCTTCGCAACGGGTCGATGGTGAACGCGATCAGACCCCATTCTGATTAAATTGTGATTTCTATCACAAAAGCATTGATTTTTGTGATTGTGGTCATATTATAGGCGCATTGACGATAAAGTTGTATAACAAGTTGATGGAGCATCACTGTGAAACTGCGCAAAATCCTGAAAAGTATGTGGGCCAATTACTGCCGCACGTTCAAAGACGTGCCGCCGGGCGCCATGTTCTGATAAAAAAAACCTGCTTCGGCAGGTTTTTTTATACCTGCAGACGTTGAAGGGAAGATGTCAGGGGGCGTGTTTTGATACTATGGCGGCCTTTAAATAAGGAGAAACCCCATGTCACAAAACCTGAGCGCCGATCAGGAACTGGTCTCTGACGTTGTCGCCTGCCAGCTGGTTATCAAACAAATCCTGGATGTTCTGGACGTGATTGCGCCGGTTGAAGTGCGCGAGAAGATGTCTACCCAGCTGAAAAACATCGATTTTGCCAGCCATCCTGCTGCCGCTGACCCGGTAACGCTTCGTGCGATCCAGAAGGCCATCGCGCTGATCGAGCTGCGATTCACGCCACAGGGAGAGTCCCACTGACGCAGGGAAATGGGCGACGGCATGCGTCGCCCTTTGATGTTATCAGAAGAACGTCTGGACCAGCAGGTAGCTCGCGGCACACGCGCAGCTTACCCCAATCAGCCCTGGCAAAATAAAGCTGTGGTTGATGATAAATTTACCGATGCGGGTCGTGCCTGACCGGTCAAAGCCGATGCAGGCCAAATCGCTGGGATAGGTCGGCAGGACAAAATAGCCGTAGGACGCCGGGAAAAAGGCGATCAGCATTTTCGGGTCGATGCCCAACATCAACCCCATCGGCGCCACCGCCGTCAGCGCCGCCGCCTGGCTGTTCACCAGTTTTGACACCAGAAACAGCACAATCGCATATGTCCACGGGTGGCTTTTCACCACGCCTTCCAGGGCCAGCTTTAACTCGTCGAGATGCGCCTGGAAAAAGGTATCGCTCATCCACGCCACGCCGAATACCGAGAAGATCGCAACCATACCGGCCTTGAACACCGCGCCGTTGGAAATCGCGGAGGCATTGACCTTACAGGCCATCAGCATCACGGCACCCGCAATTAGCATCATCATCTGGATGACAAGGTTCATCGACAGCGCCGTCATTTTGCCTTTCAGTTCAAAGGCGGGGCGCAGCTCAGGGAAGGCCCCCAGCATAACGACCACGGCAATGCCGGCAAAGAAAATCCACGTGGACCAGTAGGCCTGTTTTGGGAAACGCTGATTCATTAACGTCTCTGTTCCGCCATAGATAAACTCGCGCTGCTTAGGATCTTTTAGCTTTTCCTGAAACTCCATGTCGTCCGCCAAATCTTTCCCGCGCCGTAAACTCCACAGTGCAGCAATAGCCACGCCGAAAAGTGAAGCGGGAACCGACACGGCGAGAATTTCCAGAATTCCCCACGCGTGGCCGATCCCATGCTGGGCCGCCAGGATGGACACCAGCGACACGACGGCAACGGAAACGGGGGAGGCCGTGATCGCCATCTGCGACGCGACCGACGCCACGGCCATAGGGCGCTCCGGGCGGATCCCTTTTTTCAGGGCGATATCCGCAATAATCGGGAACATGGTGTAGACCACATGGCCGGTGCCGCACAGAAAGGTCAGCATCCAGGTGGTAAACGGGGCGAGCAGGGTGATGTGCTGCGGGTGTTTGCGCAGCAGACGTTCCGCAAACTGCATCATCACGTTGAGACCGCCCGCCGTTTGCAGGGTAGCGGCACAGCCAATCACCGCGAGGATGGTCAGCATGACGTCAACCGGGGGTTTACCCGGCTGCAGACCAAAGACGAAACATAAAATAAAAAGACCAATACCGCTGATTAACCCAAGCCCCATACCGCCGAAACGCGTACCCGTCAGCAGGCAGAGGAGAATGACAACAAACTCAATGGTGATCATGATGCTCCCTCGTCAATGATTATGTAATTAAATAAATCATCACACGTTGTGTGGTTAATCATTGGGAGCCAGATCTGATTTGTTAAATTTCAGCAAAAGCAGAAGGTTGGAGAGGGGAAGGGGACCTGCTCCCCGGGACGGAAGCAGGCCAAAAACTCAGTGGTGCTGCACCGCCACAATGTCGAGCAGGTGACGGTCGGTTTGCTCAGGACATAAACCTGCCTGCTGCGCGTTATGCAGCTCATCCGCCAGCGTCTTCAGCAGCAGGCCATCCTGCTGCTGCTCTTTATCCATATCGCGTAAGAATCTGAGCGTCGTAATGTCCTGCTGCGCTTTGGCTTCATCGGCCAGTTTGTTGAGGGTGCTGCAGCGTTGTTCATACTCTTCAAGCGTTTTCTGAAACAGTTCTTCCAGACAAGAGTAGCTCTCGTTTATCCCATCAAGGGCTTTAACGACAGGGTTTGCCCCTGCAGCTTTCAGGAAGTTAAAAACGCGCATCATATGGGTGACGTTACTTTGTGCCTGAGAGCGAAAGAAGGTGGCAGAGCCCGTGAGGCTATTCTCAGCGCACCACGCACTTAAGTGCAGGTGCAGATTGGAGGCATAGAACTCAAGGTTCATCTGCGCGTTAAGTTTTTGCATCATCGTTTGGGTAGCCATACTCATATCCTTATTGACGGTGGGACGTGATGTCCGTTGCTTAACCTGAGCACCAGGCAAGTACGAAGAAAAAGAGCAGAAATACGCTTTCTGCAGTAAACGAAGTCGACCGAAATTCACTTCCTGTGTTCGATATAAATAAGCATACCCTTGTCTTTGGTCTAAGAAAACTCTTAAATTGGCTGTGTTTACCATACATTACAAACTTTAATATAGTACAGAAATACAATTAGCTCGCCATAGATCGGTGTTTAGATAATCCTCTGATAATCAACATTTTTTATCGAAGAGATATGCTGTTACTCTTTCGGGAATATTAAACCGGAATAATGCTCTGTAAAAAAATGAATCACGGATTAATTATTCCGTATATCAGGTGCATTAATAAAATTGCGCTAAATCAAATTCTTTGGAGTAAATAATTTTCAGTGCGTGTGGCATTTTTGATGAAAAACATACTGCACTTTTCTGACGTCCGGCGTTCTCGTGCCCGAACCGGGGCATCAGGGATATCTTAGCTAATCTTATGGATAATCCTGCTTACCCTCATTTCATTTGTCTGACAAATACTGCCTTTTTTATGTCATTTTTCGCTGAATTTATGTACGCAATTACTGTAATTCTGCGGTGTGATGGGGCTCTCTTATGGATGATTAATTTCCCGCTAAAACTATCACCAGCAATAACGCTTATAACGAGGTAAGCGCTAATGCCTTGTTTTAAGTCCGATTAAATAAGAAGCACGCACATATTCCCTACAGAAAAGAAAGCTAAAGCTGGAGTTTACCATGCACAAATTTACTAAAGCGCTGGCGGCCATCGGTCTGGCTGCCGTTATGTCACAATCCGCTATTGCTGAGAATTTAAAGCTCGGTTTTTTGGTAAAACAGCCCGAAGAGCCCTGGTTCCAGACGGAGTGGAAATTCGCCGATAAGGCCGGGAAAGATTTAGGTTTTGAAGTGATTAAAATCGCCGTGCCTGACGGTGAGAAAACCCTGAACGCCATCGACAGCCTGGCGGCCAGCGGTGCGAAAGGTTTCGTTATTTGTACGCCGGATCCAAAGCTGGGCTCGGCCATCGCGGCAAAAGCCCGCGGTTACGACATGAAGGTCATTGCCGTTGACGATCAGTTCGTGAACGCCAAAGGCAAGCCGATGGACAGCGTCCCGCTGGTCATGATGGCCGCGACAAAAATCGGCGAACGTCAGGGCCAGGAACTCTATAAAGAGATGCAAAAACGCGGCTGGGACGTCAAAGAGACCGCAGTGATGGCTATTACAGCGGATGAGCTGGACACGGCGCGTCGTCGTACGACCGGGTCAATGGACGCGCTGAAGGCGGCCGGTTTCCCGGAAAAACAGATCTACAAAGTTCCCACCAAATCTAACGATATCCCGGGCGCTTTCGACGCCGCCAACTCCATGCTGGTTCAGCATCCGGAGGTCAAACACTGGCTGGTGGTCGGCATGAACGACAACACCGTGCTGGGCGGCGTGCGCGCGACGGAAGGTCAGGGCTTCAAGGCACCTGACGTGATCGGGATTGGCATCAACGGCGTTGACGCCGTCAGCGAGCTGTCCAAAGCGCAGGCCACCGGCTTCTACGGCTCACTGCTGCCAAGCCCGGACGTTCACGGCTATAAATCCAGCGAGATGCTTTACAACTGGGTCACCAAAGGGGCTGAACCACCGAAATTTACCGAAGTGACCGACGTGGTGCTCATCACCCGCGACAACTTCAAAGAGGAGCTGGCGAAAAAAGGACTGGGCGGGAAGTAATTCGCGGTGATTGTGCCCCTCATCCTGCGTGAGGGGCCTGACGTACACACTACAGGAATCACGGAGACGTTATGCGACAGTCTGATCCGTATCTCTCTTTTCGCGGCATCGGGAAAACCTTCCCCGGTGTGAACGCGCTGACCGATATCAGCTTCGACTGCTATGCCGGCCAGGTTCACGCCCTTATGGGGGAAAACGGTGCGGGAAAATCCACGCTGTTGAAAATCCTCAGCGGCAACTACTCGCCAACAACCGGCACGCTGGCGATCCGCGGCGAAGAGATCTCTTTTGCCGATACCACGGCGGCGCTTAATGCCGGGGTGGCCATTATCTATCAGGAGCTGCACCTCATCCCTGAGATGACCGTGGCGGAAAACATCTATTTAGGACAGCTCCCGCACAAAGGCGGCGTGGTGAATCGTTCGCTACTTAATTATGAAGCGGGGCTGCAGCTAAAACACCTGGGGCTGGACGTCGATCCCCAGACGCCGCTGAAATATCTCTCCATCGGCCAGTGGCAGATGGTTGAAATTGCCAAGGCACTGGCGCGTAACGCCAGAATAATTGCCTTCGATGAACCCACCAGTTCGCTCTCTAAGCGTGAAATCGAAAATCTGTTCCGCGTGATCCGCGAATTGCGTCAGGAAGGCCGGACGATTTTGTACGTTTCGCACCGCATGGAAGAGATTTTTGCTCTCAGCGATGCCATCACCGTGTTTAAAGATGGACGCTATGTGCGCACCTTTACCGACATGGCGCAGGTGAACCATGACCAGCTTGTTCAGGCGATGGTCGGACGCGATCTGGGTGATATCTATCACTGGCAGCCTCGCCAGTACGGCCCTGAGCGTCTGCGCCTCGATAGCGTAAAAGCGCCGGGCGTCAGAACGCCGATTTCGTTATCCGTACGCAGCGGTGAAATCGTCGGCCTGTTTGGTCTGGTAGGCGCGGGGCGTAGCGAATTGATGAAAGGGCTGTTCGGCGGTACCCGTATTACCGATGGGCAGGTCTCCATTGACGGCGAGCGGGTAGACATTCAGAAACCGGCTCACGCGATCGGGGCAGGGATGATGCTCTGTCCGGAAGACCGGAAAGCAGAGGGCATTATTCCGGTGCACTCGGTACGCGACAACATCAATATTTCTGCCCGCCGTAAGTTTATTCGCGCAGGTTGCCTGATAAACGATAGCTGGGAGTCGAGCAATGCCGACCACCATATTCGTTCACTGAATATCAAAACGCCGGGTCCGGAACAGCTGATCATGAATCTGTCAGGCGGAAACCAGCAGAAGGCCATTCTGGGCCGCTGGCTGTCGGAGGACATGAAGGTCATCTTACTGGATGAGCCGACGCGCGGTATCGACGTGGGGGCAAAACACGAGATTTATAACGTGATCTATGAGCTGGCAAAACGCGGCGTGGCGGTGCTCTTCGCCTCCAGCGATCTGCCGGAGGTGCTGGGCGTGGCCGACCGCATTGTGGTGATGCGTGAAGGCGAAATTGCCGGCGAATTACTTCATGAACAGGCGAATGAACAACAGGCGTTGAACCTCGCCATGCCTAAAGTTAGCCAGGCCGTCGCCTGAGTAAGGAGTTAATGATGTCCTCTGTTACTACATCCGGAGTGCCGAAGTCGAAGTCGGCGTTGAGCGTTGGGCGTATCTGGGATCAGTACGGCATGCTGGTGGTGTTTGCCGCACTGTTCGTCGCCTGCGCGATCTTTGTCCCCAACTTTGCCACCTTCATTAATATGAAGGGGCTGGGTCTCGCCATCTCCATGTCCGGGATGGTGGCCTGCGGGATGCTGTTCTGTCTGGCCTCCGGCGATTTTGACCTGTCGGTGGCGTCGGTGATTGCCTGTGCAGGCGTTACGACGGCCGTGGTGATCAACATGACGGAGAGCCTGTGGATTGGCGTTTTTGCCGGTCTGTTACTCGGCGTCATCAGCGGCCTGGTGAACGGTTTTGTTATCGCGCGCCTGAAGATTAACGCCCTGATCACGACGCTTGCGACAATGCAAATTGTCCGCGGGCTGGCCTATATCATCTCCGACGGTAAAGCGGTGGGGATTGAAGACGAGCGTTTCTTTACGCTGGGTTACGCCAACTGGCTGGGTCTGCCTGCGCCTATCTGGCTGACCGTGGCCTGCCTGATCCTGTTCGGCTTCCTGCTTAACCGGACCACCTTTGGCCGTAATACGCTGGCGATTGGCGGTAACGAAGAGGCCGCCCGTCTGGCCGGGGTGCCGGTGGTGCGCACCAAGATTATTATCTTTGTGCTCTCGGGGCTCGTTTCTGCCGCGGCGGGGATTATTCTGGCGTCGCGTATGACCAGCGGCCAGCCAATGACCTCTATCGGTTATGAGCTGATCGTTATTTCGGCCTGCGTGTTAGGGGGCGTTTCCCTCAAGGGAGGCATCGGAAAAATCTCATATGTGGTGGCCGGTATCCTGATTTTGGGCACGGTAGAGAACGCCATGAACCTGCTGAATATTTCGCCGTTCTCGCAGTACGTGGTGCGTGGTCTGATCCTGCTGGCAGCGGTGATTTTCGACCGTTACAAGCAAAAAGCGAAGCGTACCGTGTAACCGTTTTGCACCTCTTTTATTGCTCAACTTATAACCATAGTTGACCCCTTCACCGCCCCGCCAGTAAAACTGGCGGGGCGGTTGTCAAATGGCGAGCGACGTCACACTGTCTATACTTACATGGCTATGAAAGAGGTAAAGGCGTTTACCTCTCGTCAACCGTAAGGAGGAAAAGGGTGGCTGACTTGTTAACCGCACCGCCTGTACTGCCCGGACACTATGCTTTCTTTTTTGATCTCGACGGCACGCTCGCCGGGATAAAACCGCACCCCGATCAGGTGTCTATTCCGGAGGCGGTGTTACAGGATTTGCATCAGCTCTCGCTCATGAATGAGGGAGCACTGGCATTGATATCAGGGCGCTCAATGGCCGAGCTGGATCTGCTCGCCAGTCCATACCACTTTCCGCTGGCCGGTGTACACGGAGCGGAGCGCCGCGACATCCATGATCAAACGCATATCGTTTCACTCCCCGACGCACTCACGCAAACGCTCCAGAAGCGGCTCTCTGCTGCGCTGGCCGACCTGCCTGGCACCGAGCTGGAAGCCAAAGGCATGGCCTTTGCCCTGCATTATCGCCAGGCACCGCAGCACGAAGATGCCGTGCTCGCGCTTGCTCAGACGGTTGCGGATGCGCATCCACAGCTGGCGCTGCAGCCGGGCAAATGCGTGGTGGAGTTAAAGCCGGAGGGGATTAATAAAGGCGCAGCCATCACCGCCTTTATGGCGGAGGCGCCTTTTAAGGGCCGGACGCCTGTTTTCTTAGGGGATGACCTGACCGACGAGGCCGGGTTCCGTGTGGTTAATCAGGCCGGAGGGATCGCCGTTAAGGTAGGGCCTGGTGACACTGTCGCCGAATGGCGGCTGGCGGATGTCGCCAGCGTCTGGCAGTGGGTATCTGATATCGCTAACCAGCAACAACAACAAATAGCGCAAAACAAAGGGGGAAACCATTATGGGGCGCTTAGTCGTCGTCTCTAACCGAATCGCACCGCCTGATGATAAAAAAGCCAGTGCGGGTGGCCTGGCGGTAGGGGTGTTAGGTGCCTTGAAAGCCGCTGGCGGGCTGTGGTTTGGCTGGAGCGGAGAAATCAGTGAAGAAGAGAAACCGCTCAAAAAAGTGACGCGCGGGAATATCACGTGGGCGTCGTTTGCACTGAAAGAGAAAGACTACGACGAGTATTACTCGCAGTTCTCGAATGCCGTCCTGTGGCCGGCGTTTCACTATCGTCTTGACCTGGTCAAATTCCAGCGTGAATCCTTCGAAGGCTACGCGCGCGTGAATGCGCTGCTGGCGGATAAACTGCTGCCTTTAATAGAAGAAGACGATATTTTATGGATCCACGATTATCACCTGCTGCCGTTCGCGAGAGAGCTGCGAAAGAGGGGAGTGAATAACCGGATTGGCTTCTTCCTGCACATCCCGTTCCCGACGCCGGAAATTTTTACCGCGCTGCCGCCGCATGAAGAGCTGCTGGAGGCGCTGTGTGACTACGATTTGCTGGGCTTCCAGACGGAAAATGACCGCCTGGCATTCCTTGACTCCGTGTCAGGGAAAGCGCGTCTGGTGACCAAAGGCGGGAAAACCCATACGGCGTGGGGAAAAACGTTCCACACCGAAGTGTATCCAATAGGGATTGAACCTGACGAAATCGCGGAGCAGGCCTCCGGCCCGCTGCCGCCGAAGCTGGCGCAGCTTAAGAATGAACTCAAGCACGTGAAAAATATCTTCTCGGTCGAGCGTCTTGATTATTCTAAAGGGCTGCCGGAACGCTTCCTGGCGTATGAAACGCTGCTGGATAAATATCCGGAGCACCACGGTAAAATTCGCTATACCCAGATAGCGCCGACGTCGCGCGGTGAGGTTCAGGCCTATCAGGATATTCGCCATCAGCTGGAGACAGAAGCCGGGCGCATTAATGGCCGTTACGGTCAACTGGGCTGGACGCCGCTGTTTTATCTGAATCAGCACTTCGACCGCAAGATCCTGATGAAGGTCTTCCGCTACGCGGACGTCGGCCTGGTGACGCCGCTGCGCGACGGGATGAACCTGGTCGCGAAAGAGTATGTGGCAGCGCAGGACCCCGCCGATCCGGGTGTTCTGGTGCTATCCCAGTTTGCCGGGGCCGCGAATGAGCTTACCTCGGCGCTGATTGTGAACCCTTACGATCGCGATGACGTGGCGAATGCCCTGAACCGCGCGCTGACCATGCCGCTCACGGAACGTATTTCCCGCCATGCTGAAATGATGGAGACGATCCGGAAGAACGATATTAACCACTGGCAGGCGCGTTTTATTCAGGATCTCCGCGATATCGCCCCACAAAGCCATGAAGGCGATCTACAAAAAAAGATCGCAACTTTCCCTAAACTTGCCTGATATTTCCCTGGGGGGTTAACGCCCCCCAAGCGGCACTAATAACACGTCAACCTGACTTGATGCGACAATGGATTTCGCCGCGCAGGCCGCGCGCGATAAAAAGCTGTGGTTATGATTCCCGCATATCACTAAATCAATATTCTGTTTACGACACATGTCGAGAATATGGGCATTAAGTTCTCCTGTCGCAATTACGGTTTCATAGACAGGATAGTGTGCCTTTTCGACCAGGTCGCGCAGAAATTGCTGCGTTTCCTCCTGAAGTACCTCACGAATATCCTCCAGCATGGGGGCAGCCAGCTGATTATACATCTCGGGTTCGGCCGCAAGCGTGATGAGGCTGATGCGGGCATTGTGAGGTCTGGCAATGGAAACTGCCCGGGCGACGAGTTGATGGCTTTCTGGGGAAACGGCAACAGAAACAAGTAGATGGGAGTAACTCATGGCGCACTCCTTGGGTGTCTGACTGACAGCGTTTGATCACCTTTACCGCGATTTTCCGGGTTCTGCAAGGGCTGATTACGACATTAGTGTGAAGCTTATCATAATTATTCATTAATTATTCTTATAAGAAGAATAACTGAAAAATGCGCCTAAATGAAAAAAATTAACAACTTAACGTAAATCACACAATTTTATGCCTTGACTGTTGAATCGTTTTGATGCGTTACAAAATCATTTCGAATGATCACGCTCTGAAACATTTTTTTTGGGCTGCCTGCATAACTCTATGTTTTTTCACAGTAAGAAAAATGTTTCCCGGAGGGGTGAATGATGTAAATGTTTCCGCGCGACGTCCACCCGAGGAAAAGCACGTTGCATGCCAGTTCTGATCCCCCTTCTGCATGAGTATTCGTCAATTAAGAATACAAAACAGTGTCGATTGGTTAAAATTTGAACAAATTACAAGTCATACTGATGGATTTATGGGTCATATTCACTTAAATTGTGTGACGTAGATCACATTTTTTTTAAATTTGAGGATGGCTGGATTGTATGTGTCAAAACTGACGAGTAGAGTTTGCGTCGAATTAGGAAAAATCTTAGTTATTTGTAAGAAATGATAAAACATGTAAGAGACGCATTCGCGTTTCCTCTCTTACGCGTTTCGATGAATACAAACCTAAATTCAACTATGCATTTAGCCTTTTCTTTTTTATACCGGGTGATTTCCCGGCGACATCACGGGGTGCGGTCTTTCCGCATAAAAATAATAGTTGGTTATTCGGGATGGGAACAATGCATACATCCGAGTTGCTAAAACATATCTATGACATCAATTTGTCGTATAACTGCTCGCGCAGCGTTTGATTAGTCAGGACAAGGCGTCCGCGATGTTTCGTCTGGGTATTAACGAAGAGATGGCAACCATGCTGGGCGGTTTAACCCTCCCGCAGATGGTTAAACTGGCTGAAACGAATCAACTGGTTTGCCAGTTCCGTTTCGATGACTCTCAGACTATAACGCGTCTGACGCAGGAGTCCCGTGTAGACGATCTTCAACAGATCCATACCGGTATTCTTCTCTCTACTCGCTTGCTTAACGAAATCAGCCAGCCTGATGACGTAGCCCGTAAGAAAAGGGCCTAGCAATGAGCGAGAAAAGCATTGTTCAGGAAGCGCGTGACATACAGTTGGCCATGGAGTTGATTACGCTGGGTGCTCGTTTACAAATGCTGGAAAGCGAGACGCAGTTGAGCCGTGGTCGTCTCATCAAACTGTACAAAGAGTTACGTGGTAGTCCCCCGCCGAAAGGCATGCTGCCGTTTTCTACCGACTGGTTTATGACGTGGGAGCAGAATATTCATGCTTCCATGTTCTGTAATGCCTGGCAGTATCTTCTCAAAACCGGTTTGTGTAGCGGCGTTGACGCCGTGATCAAAGCCTACAAACTTTACCTTGAACAATGCCCACAGCAGGAAGAAGGTCCTCTGCTGGCGCTGACCCGCGCATGGACGCTGGTGCGTTTTGTTGAGAGCGGAATGCTTGAGCTGTCGCGCTGCAACTGCTGCAACGGCAATTTCATTACCCATGCTCACCAACCTGCAGGCAGCTTCGCCTGTAGTTTATGTCAGCCTCCTTCCCGTGCAGTAAAAAGACGTAAACTTTCCCGGGATGCTGCCGATATTATTCCACAACTGCTGGATGAACAGATCGAACAAGCTGTTTAACCCGAACGTGTGGGAAAGATTCCAGCAGCGGTAAGCGATTACCGCTGCTTTTTTTTACCCCGCGAACGGTCAACGCTGCGAGCTGGACGTCCTTGCCATAGTCACTAGCGGAAGGATGATGTCGTGCTTATCTTATTAGGTTACCTGGTAGTTCTCGGTACAGTTTTCGGTGGTTACATGATGACCGGCGGGCACCTTGGAGCACTCTATCAACCGGCTGAACTTATTATCATCGGCGGCGCAGGGGTAGGGGCTTTTATCGTTGGCAACAACGGTAAATCGATCAAGGGCACGCTGAAAGCAATTCCGTTGCTGTTCCGTCGCTCAAAATACACCAAAAGCATGTATATGGATCTGCTGGCACTGCTCTATCGCCTGATGGCGAAGTCGCGTCAGCAGGGCATGTTCTCGCTTGAGCGGGATATTGAAAACCCGAAAGAGAGCGAAATTTTTGCCAGCTATCCGCGCATTCTTGCTGATGCCATGATGCTGGATTTCATCGTCGACTATCTGCGACTGATCATCAGCGGCAACATGAATACCTTCGAAATCGAAGCGCTGATGGATGAAGAGATTGAAACCCATGAAAGCGAATCGGAAGTGCCGGCTAACAGCCTGGCGCTGGTCGGCGACTCGCTTCCGGCATTCGGTATCGTTGCTGCGGTCATGGGGGTGGTGCACGCCCTGGCCTCAGCGGACCGTCCGGCAGCCGAGCTCGGCGCGCTGATTGCCCATGCGATGGTGGGCACCTTCCTCGGTATTTTGCTGGCGTACGGCTTTATCTCTCCGCTGGCCAGCGTGCTGCGCCAGAAGAGCGCGGAAACCACCAAAATGATGCAGTGCGTGAAGATCACGCTGCTCTCTAACCTCAACGGTTATGCGCCACCGATCGCGGTTGAGTTTGGCCGTAAAACGCTTTACTCCAGCGAGCGTCCGTCGTTTATCGAGCTTGAAGAACACGTGCGTGCGGTGAAAAACCCAAACCAACAGACGACAACTGAGGACGCATGAAAAACCAGTCCCATCCGATCGTCATCGTAAAAAAACGCAAGCACAAGGGCGGTGGGCATGGCGCGCACGGCTCGTGGAAAATCGCGTACGCCGATTTTATGACCGCAATGATGGCGTTCTTTCTGGTGATGTGGCTGATCTCCATCTCCAGCCCAAAAGAACTGATCCAGATTGCCGAATATTTCCGCACGCCGCTGGCAACGGCGGTGGCCGGCGGGCCGCGTATCTCTAACAGCGAAAGCCCGATCCCGGGCGGCGGCGATGATTACACCCAGCAGAAGGGTGAGGTGAAAAAAGAGCCGAACATCGACGAGCTGAAACGAAAGATGGAACAGGCGCGCCTGAAAAAACTGCGTGGCGATCTCGATCAGCTGATTGAAGCGGATCCGAAGCTGCGCGCGCTGCGACCGCATCTGAAGATTGACCTGGTGCAGGAAGGGCTGCGTATCCAGATTATCGACAGCCAGAACCGCCCGATGTTTAAAACCGGGAGTGCGGAAGTCGAACCGTACATGCGCGATATTCTGCGTGCCATTGCACCGGTGCTGAACGGCATTCCTAACCGAATCAGCCTGTCAGGCCACACGGATGATTTCCCGTACGCCAGTGGGGAGAAGGGATACAGCAACTGGGAACTTTCTGCCGACCGTGCCAACGCCTCGCGCCGCGAGCTGGTGGCAGGTGGGCTTGATGATGGCAAGGTACTGCGCGTAGTCGGCATGGCCGCAACCATGCGCGTTTCCGACCGCGGGCCGGATGATGCCATCAACCGTCGTATCAGTCTTTTAGTGCTGAACCAGCAGGCGGAGCAGGCCATCCTGCATGAAAACGCCGAAAGTCAGAATGAGTCACTGGACGATTTAAAACAGCCTGGGGCCGTTCCTTCGGCTGCCGTTCCAACATCGCCACCAGCCAATCCGAGGTGATAGCGTGAGCATGGATATTAGCGATTTTTACCAGACATTCTTTGATGAAGCCGACGAATTGTTGGCCGATATGGAGCAACACTTGCTCGATTTGGTGCCCGAAGCACCGGATTCCGAGCAGCTCAATGCCATCTTCCGTGCGGCGCATTCCATTAAAGGCGGAGCCGGAACGTTTGGATTTACCATCCTGCAGGAAACGACCCATTTAATGGAAAACCTGCTTGATGAAGCACGACGCGGTGAGATGCAGCTCAATACCGACATTATCAACCTGTTTTTGGAAACCAAAGATATTATGCAGGAACAGCTCGACGCCTATAAAAGTTCGGCAGAGCCTGACGCCGCCAGCTTTGAATACATCTGCAATGCGCTGCGCCAGCTCGCGCTGGAAGCCAAAGGTGAGGTTGCCGCAGCCGTGGTTCCTGCCGCAAAACTGAGCGTTGTGGATACGGTTGCCGCGCAGGCGTCTGCCCCTGCCGACGCACCGGCGGGCAAACTGCGCGTGGTACTGTCTCGCCTGAAAGAGAATGAAGTTAACCTGCTGGAAGAAGAGCTGGGTAACCTGGCGAAATTAAGCAACGTGGTTAAAGGCAAAGACAGCCTGGCCGCGACGCTTGATGACGGTATTGGCCAGGACGATATCGTGGCGGTGCTGTGCTTTGTGATTGAAGCCGATCAAATCGCCTTCGAAACCGAAACGGTCGCGGTTGACGTTCCTGCGGCTGTGGAAGAGGCGGCTGTTGTCGCTCAGGCTGCCGCACCGGCTGTGGCGCCTGCGGCTCCGGCGCTCAAGGCGGTGCCAAAAGAGGCTGCTGCACCGGGCCGTGGTGAAAAACCTGCCGCGCGCTCCAGCGAGTCGACCAGCATCCGTGTCGCCGTTGAGAAGGTTGATCAGCTGATTAACCTGGTGGGCGAACTGGTGATCACCCAGTCGATGCTGGCGCAACGTTCAAACGAACTCGACCCGGTCACCCACGGGGATTTGATTACCAGCATGGGCCAGCTGCAGCGTAACGCCCGCGATCTGCAGGAATCGGTCATGTCCATCCGTATGATGCCGATGGAATATGTCTTCAGCCGCTTCCCGCGTCTGGTTCGCGATCTCGCCAGCAAGCTGAACAAGCAGATTGAACTGACCCTGATGGGCAGCTCAACCGAACTGGATAAAAGCCTGATCGAGCGCATCATTGACCCGTTAACGCACCTGGTGCGTAACAGCCTCGACCACGGTATCGAACTGCCGGAAAACCGCATTGCCGCAGGGAAATCCCCGGTCGGGAATCTGATCCTGTCTGCGGAACATCAGGGTGGAAACATCTGCATTGAAGTGACCGATGACGGCGCAGGTCTGAACCGCGAGCGCATCCTGGCAAAAGCGATTTCGCAGGGAATGGCGGTCAATGAAAACATGACCGATGAAGAAGTGGGCATGCTGATCTTCGCACCGGGCTTCTCTACCGCAGAGCAGGTGACCGACGTCTCCGGGCGCGGCGTGGGCATGGACGTGGTGAAACGTAACATCCAGGAGATGGGCGGCCACGTTGAGATTCAGTCCAAACAGGGTTCCGGCACGACCATTCGCATCCTGCTGCCGCTGACGCTGGCGATCCTCGACGGCATGTCAGTCAAAGTGGCGGACGAAGTCTTTATCCTCCCGCTGAACGCCGTGATGGAATCCCTCCAGCCGCGTGAGGAAGATCTGCATCCGCTGGCGGGCGGCGAGCGCGTCCTCGAAGTGCGCGGTGAGTACCTGCCGCTGGTGGAACTGTGGAAAGTGTTCGAAGTGGACGGGGCGAAGACCGAGGCCACGCAGGGTATCGTGGTGATCCTGCAAAGCGCGGGCCGCCGCTACGCATTGCTGGTCGATCAGCTGATCGGTCAGCACCAGGTGGTGGTGAAGAACCTCGAAAGCAACTACCGCAAAGTGCCGGGTATTTCTGCCGCCACCATTCTGGGTGATGGTAGCGTGGCGCTGATCGTCGACGTGTCGGCGCTTCAGGGATTAAATCGTGAACAACGTGTGGCGTACACAGCCGCCTGATTAAGTAGAAGGTAATAACATGACCGGTATGAGTAATGTAACGAAACTGGCGGGCGAGCCATCAGGACAGGAATTTCTGGTATTCACTTTAGGCGATGAAGAGTACGGCATCGATATCCTGAAAGTGCAGGAAATCCGTGGTTACGACCAGGTTACCCGCATCGCTAACACGCCTGCGTTTATTAAAGGTGTCACCAATCTGCGTGGCGTCATTGTGCCCATCGTGGATCTGCGCGTGAAGTTCAGCCAGGGCGACGTTGACTACAACGACAACACCGTGGTGATCGTCCTGAATCTGGGGCAGCGCGTGGTGGGGATCGTGGTGGATGGCGTGTCTGACGTGCTTTCTCTGACCTCTGATCAGATTCGTCCTGCGCCAGAGTTTGCGGTCACGCTGTCGACCGAATACCTGACCGGTCTGGGCGCGCTCGGCGAGCGTATGCTGATTCTGGTGAACATTGAGAAGCTGCTGAACAGCGATGAGATGGCGCTGCTGGATATCGCCGCGAGTCACGTAGCCTAAAACAAAGCCGGGTGGCGCTGACGCTTACCCGGCCTACGTGTTCGAGCCATTTGTAGGCCGGGTAAGGCAAAGCCGCCACCCGGCTTTTTTTACATCCTGCTCCACCTGCTCAGCTTTCGTGGCCACCCATACGTTAATGCTCGGGGGCCGTCTTCACTGCAGGATATCGCGGCGAGTCGCGTAGCCTAAAACAAAGCCGGGTGGCGCTGACGCTTACCCGGCCTACGTGTTCGAGTCATTTGTTGGCCGGGTAAGGCGAAGCCGCCACCCGGCGTTTTTACATCCTGCTCCACCAGCCCAGCTTCCGTGGCCACCCATACGTTAATGCTCGGGGCCTTCTTCGCCGCTGGATATCGCGGCGAGTCACGTGGCATAAAAACAAAGCCGGGTGGCGCTGACGCTTACCCGGCCTACGTGTTCGAGTCATTTGTAGGCCGGGTAAGGCGAAGCCGCCACCCGGCGTTTTTACAGCCTGCTCCACCTGCTCAGCTTTCGTGGCCACCCATACGTTAATGCTCGGGGCCGTCTTCACTGCTGGATATCGCGGCGAGTCGCGTGGCATAAAAACAAAGCCGGGTGGTGCTGACGCTTACCCGGCCTACGTGTTCGGGCCATTTGGTGGCCGGGTAAGGCGAAGCCGCCACCCGGCTTTTTCATGCCATTACGCTTCCTGCTTTACCAGTTCAGCTTCAGCTTCCGCGTCCCGCGCGCCTTCATTCTGCGACAGCATGGCGGTCGCAATACCATTACCCAGAACGTTAATTGCGGAACGGCCCATATCCAGGAAGTGGTCGATCCCCATCAGCAGCAGAATACCGGCCACCGGAATGTTAAAGCTTGGGATCGTCGCGGCCAGCACCACCAGCGAGGAGCGCGGTACGCCCGCAATCCCTTTTGAGGCCAGCATCAGGGTCAGCATCAGCACCGTCACCTCAGAGAAGCTCAGATGAATGTTGTACGCCTGCGCAATAAACATCGAGGCGAAAGAGCAGTACACCATCGACCCCACCAGGTTGAAGGAGTAGCCAATCGGCAGTACGAAAGAGGCGATGTTGCGCGAGCAGCCAAAACGCTCCAGCTGCTCCAGCGTTTTAGGGTAGGCCGCTTCAGAACTGCTGGTGGTAAACGCCACCAGAACCGGATCTTTCAGCATGCTGACCAGGCGGAACACCTCTTTTTTCAGCACCATGTAACCCACGGCCAGCAGCACCATGCAGGTGAGAAGAATGGCAACATAGTAGCCGCCAATAAAGGAGGCATAGTTCAACAGAATGCCCAGACCCTGCGTGGCGATAACGGAGGAGATTGCCGCGAAAATGGCCAGCGGCGCAACGTACATTACGTAGCCTGTGACCTTCAGCATAATATGAGAAACCACGTCCAGCGCGGCCACCAGCGGGGCATTGAATTTCTGCCCCAGCGACGCGCCGCCAATGCCAAAGAACATTGAGAACACCACAATCTGCAGGATCTCATTGTTCGACATCGCCCCCGCGATGCTGGTCGGAATGGTGTGAGACAGGAACGCTTTCAGCGTCATCCCCCCAACGGCTAATCCGGTATCCACCGCTTCGGTCGGGACGGTCAGGTTCAGCCCGCTGCCCGGATGCTCCAGCGTGACGATAAACAGGCCGACCAGAATTGAGAGCACGGATGAGCTGATAAACCATACCATCGCTTTGCCGCCCACGCGGCCAATGGTGGAGGTTTCGCCCAGCTTCATAATGCCGACGGTGAGCGTACTGAAGACCAGCGGCGCAATGACCATTTTGATCAGTCGCAGGAAAATATCGGTCAGAAGGGTAATATTATCCGACCAGGCTTTGATGGCATCCGCAGATGCATATTCATGAATTGCTGCCCCTGAAAGAATACCCGCCAGCATGAATATCACGATGAAGAGTGTGAGTTTGTTTGCACTTGCCACGAAAAAAGACCCTCTATGCGCTTCAGATGTAGCCCGCACCGATACATATAAATTTTTTATTACGACGCGGGAAATTATTCGGCACATAAATTGACGCAAAGCGTAGGGGGATACAACTCCTTTTTAAGTTTTATTAATTTTGTTGTTATTGCCCTGACGATATATTGTGATCTGCATCACACTTTAATGGATATATTCTCTCCTGATAGCATGAAAATGCTGAAAAAAATAATTTAACTCTCTGTTATTTAAGGCAATAAGAAGTCAATAAGACAAAGTGCTTATGCGTTAAGGGGCAGGTGGTCGAAGCGATATCCGTAAACTAAATTCTCAATAACCCCCCTCAGAGGAACATTAAGCGGGGCTAACATCTTGAACGACAAAAATAAAACGTGGCAAGGGAACGGAGACGTCTTCTGGAGGGTGGTAAATGAAAAGAAAACTCCTTTTGATCTGCGCAGGCACCTTACTGACTGCGACAACGGTCCATCAGGCGCTGGCCGTCACCAGTAGCGGCACCATCGGCGCGACGCTGACGCTCACGAACGGTTGTCTGATAAACGGATCGCCCACGCAAAACGGGATTAACTTCGGGACACTGGATTTCGGCACCCATCCCGCAACGTTTTCCACTCTGACCACGCAGCTCACCGGCGCCAGCGGCGGAAACACCTTCACTATTCAATGTACGACCGCCAGCTATACGGTGGCGATCACCGGCAACACCAACTCCACCGCACCCGGCACCGTTGTCGGCACCCCGGGAACCCCTGCGCGCTATCTGGTTAACACCGCCAACGCGGCACAGGGCGTGGCATACAGCCTGTACAGCGACAGCGGGTTTAACAGCGTGATTGCCAATAACACCGCGCTGCCGATCGCCTCTACGGCCGGAGGGGTGGACAGTTACACCCTCTACGGACGTATTACCGGCGGCGGTAACAGCGTGACGGTCGTCCCGGGCACCTACACCGACACGATTAACGTCAGCGTCACCTATTAGTCCTGCACCGCCATGAAGGCAACTCTTACTGGTCTGCGCATATGCGCAGAGGGACACGTGCAGCCTTTTTTCGCGCTGATCGTCGGATTGCTGATGACGCCCGCGGCGGAGGCGGTGACGTCACAGTCCTTTAAGGTCAGCGCGACGATTGTTCCGGGATGCGCGGTGGCCACCGGCAGCGGAGGGGTGCTCGGGACGCTGGATTTTGGCACCCATAACGGCGTCGAGAGCGCACCGGTCAGCACCAGCTTTGTGCCAAACGGGGCGTTGTCTATCGCCTGCACGCCGGGCGTGGCGCTGAGCATGAGCATTAATGGCGGACAGAATTATTCAACCGTTCGCCGCATGAAGCGCTCGAACGGCGCCGACGTGGTGGGATACCGGCTTTACAGCAGCAGCTCGCTGGCCGCGAACAGCGAAATTGGCGTCAACCAGGCGATACCGGTGACCTATAGCAACAGCAATAACATCGCGCTGCCGCTTTTTGGCGTGGCGCTACTGACCGGATTTAGCCCGGCAGGAACGTATTCCGATCAGCTCACCGTGACCTTGTCATGGTAATAAAGGGAGAGTGTTGATGAAGCCAGTTTTCAGACCTGTTTGTCTGGCGGGCGCGTTGGGAATGGCTGTGGCAACCGGTCAGGCGCAGGCGGCAGCCACCATTCTGCTCTGGCCTATCGACCCGTGGCTTGCGGCAGACGCCAACGCCACGGAGCTGTGGATCCAGAACCAGGGAAACAGCGCCACCACGATGCAGGTGCGTATTGTGCGCTGGAAGCAGGAGGACGGACACGAGCGCTACTCCGCGCAGCAGGATGTGGTCGCCAGCCCGCCCATCGTCACGATTGGCACAGGCAGCAAGCAGCTTATCCGTCTTATTAAGCAGGCCCCCGTTCCCGCAGGCGTCGAACAGGCCTACCGCATTATCGTGGATGAAATTCCTCAGCCTGATGCCAAAGCAGAACCCGCCATCGGCCTCAAGTTGCAGATGCGTTACTCCATTCCGCTGTTTGTGTATGGCCAGGGGATCCCGACAATAAAAGAAGGGGCGCATCACGCGCTGGTGGAGACCCGGAACCTGAGCTGGCGGGTGACGCGAGCGGATGGGCAGCCGGTACTGGAGGTTCGGAATCGGGGGGATGTCCATGTCAGGCTGAGCCAGGTGGCGCTGGAGCAGGGAGGGCAGAAACGCACGGTCGCGGAGGGATTGCTGGGTTACGTACTTCCCCGCAGCACCCGCAGCTGGCCGATACCCGCAGGCGTTCGTCAGCCAGAGCGGATGAGCGCGCAGATTAATGCCAGGGACGCACAATGGCAGTCGACGCCCGTCAACTGAAGCCGGCGATGATGATACTGCTTTGCGTCAGTTCCGCGACCTGGGCTGAGCCCGGCGATGACAGCCTTCCGCCGCCGCCCCAGGCACAGGCGATACATGATGAAGCGGTCTTCCAGCTTGCCCTCGTGCTCAACCACTACGATACCGGTCTGGTCGTGCCCGTGACGCAGCGCAAAGGCGCTTTCTTTATCTCCAGCGCTGACCTGCTGCGCGCGGGGCTGCCCCCGGAACATGTTCCTGCCGGAGAGGTGAGTCTCTCATCGCTTTCTCAGGTTCGGGTGGAGTACGACAGCGCCGGGCAACGTCTGCTGCTGACCGTTCCCCGGGACTGGGTCGCATCCCGCGTGACGCCGTTCGGCGCGCAAACGGCGCAGGCCAAACCGCACTTCGGGCGCGGCGCGCTGCTCAATTACGATCTCTACACCAACCACACGGAGCATATCGGCGGACAGGCGTCCCTCTGGCATGAATTCCGCTATTTCAATGAGAACGGCTCGTTTTCCTCCACCGGCTATGCCCGGGAAAATTTCACCGGTAACGACGGTCAGCAGGAAGGGTATGTCCGCTATGACACGACCCTGCTGTTCACGAATGAGGATGACGCAATGAGCTGGAGCGTCGGGGACGTGATCAGCGATGCCCTGAGCTGGAGCTCCAGCGTGCGGATGGGAGGGATCAGCGTCGGGCGAGATTTCTCCCTGCGCCCTGACCTGGTGACGTGGCCGCTGCCCGAATTCGCGGGGGAAGCGGCGGTACCCACCTCGGTGGATCTCTTTATCAACGGCTATCGGTCCGGCTCAACCCAGCTTCAGCCGGGCCCCTTCACCCTGACCAATCTGCCCTATATCAACGGCGCCGGGGATGCGGTACTGGTCACGACGGATGCATTAGGGCGCCAGGTCAGCACCACGCTGCCGTTTTACGTCTCCAGCGACCTGCTCAAAAAAGGGCTGAGCGACGGCGCCGTGACGCTGGGCAGCCTGCGGCGTAATTACGGTATCAAGAATTTTGACTACGGCCCGGCGGCAGGCAGCGGCTCGTATCGCTACGGGGTGACGGACTGGCTGACGCTGGAGGGTCATGCCGAAGGGGCGCAGGCGCTGGCACTGGGCGGGGCCGGGACGGTGATTAAACTCGGCCAGTTTGGCGTGGTGAATACCTCTTACTCGCAAAGCCGCATGCGCGGGGAGGCGGGCGGGCAAATCAACTGGGGTTACCAGTACAGCACCAGCGAGTTCAGCGTGGCCACCCAGCACACGCGTCGGGACCGCGGCTTTGGCAATCTGGCCCTGTACGACCAGCCTACGGTGTATGACGAGAACGATAAACCCATCGCCAGCTTCAGCCGCAATACGGACCAGTATTCTCTGACGTTCAACCTGGGACAGTACGGCAACATCGGCGCAGCCTGGATTGGCGTGGAGAGTTTTGACAGTCAAAAAACCGAGCTGCTTAATCTCTCATGGAGCCGTAATTTGTGGGGCGCGAGCAGTATTTACCTCGCCGGGAGCCGGGACCAGCAGCGGGGAGACTGGACGGTCGCGCTGTCGCTACAGGTGCCGCTGGGGGCACGCGACAGCGCCGCGTTCACCGTCGAAAACACCCCGGATGCGGGCAATACCCAGCGCATTAACTACAACCATTCCATGCCGTCTGACGGCGGCTTTAGCTGGAACATGGCCTGGGCCAACCAGTCAAAATCCAGTGACTATCAGCAGGGCACGCTGGGCTGGCGTAATAACAATATTGAACTGCAGGGCGGCGGCTACGGCGAAAGGGACATGATGACCTGGTGGGGCGAGGCGATGGGCGCGATTGTTCTGATGGACGGCGAGCTGTTCGCGGCGAATAAGATCAACGATGCGTTTGTGGTCATCAGTACCGACGGTCATCCGGACGTGCCCGTCAGCTATGAGAACCAGCCCGTTGGCAAAACGAATAACAACGGTTACCTGCTGGTCAGCGGGGTGTCGGCGTATTACCCGGCAAGCTACCGCATTGATACCCTGAACCTGCCGGCGGACACCCGGCTGAAAGAGACCGAGCGGCGAATTGCGATTCGGCGTCACAGCGGCTATCTGGTCGATTTCCCGATGGAGCAGGAGAGGGTGGCAAGCGTCATCCTCCACGATGCGCGCGGCCAGGCGCTGCCGGTGGGAAGCCAGGTCCGGCGTGCCTCGCGCAGCAATGCGGTGGTGGGGTATGACGGTATTGCCTGGCTGGAAAACCTTAGCGATGTGAATCCGCTGGAGGTGATCGCGCCTGACGGAAAACGCTGCAAGGTCACCCTGACCGTGGGAGCCAACCCGGAGCACAAGCTGCAAACCTACGGTCCGCTGGTGTGTCGGGAGGCGCCATGACGCGCCTGCTGTTTATGCTTCTGCTGCTGGTGGCCAGCGGCAGTTGGGCTGACTGTCGAGTCAGTACGGTCAACGCCGCGTTTGGGAGTGTAACCTCATTCGCGCTGAGTGGTTCTGGCGAAGTGGCAACCACCGGAACACTGGTCGTAGCCTGTGATGCGCTAGTGAACTTGCTGACCGGGGACACCATCACGCTGAATTTTGTCTCAGCTACCGTTTCGGCCAATGGTCGTGCGACCATGAAGCGCACCGACAACGCGGCCATCACCGATGTGATCCCGACGCGCCTGTGCGGGCAGTCGGGCTGCGCTAACAACAGCGAAGTGCAGACCAGTAAAACCTATACCTGGGACAGCAGTACCTTGTTAAATCTGATCGGCGGCAAACAATACAATATCCCTCTCTATTTCCGCACGGTACCGGGGCAAAATGTGACCGCGGGTCCTTATCAGGTGACGCTAAACTTCGATATCACCTATAGAGTCTGCTCGGTGGGCGTGCTCAACGCGTGTTTGTCGGGACTGCAAACCGGAACGAAAGGAACCAGCATCACGTTGGATATGACCGTCACCAACGACTGTAGCGCCATGACCACGCCGGACGTCAACTTCAACAGTGCGCCGCTGGTACAAAGTTTCCCCACCGTCTCACAGGCGATTGCCGTCACCTGTACCAAAGGCAGTACCTATACCATCGGCATTAACAACGGTGCTAACGCGCTGAATAACGTGCGCCGGATGGTAAGCGGCAGTAACTACCTCAGTTATGACATCTATAAAGAAGCCACGGGTAACCGCTGGGGCGGCAGCGGCAGCGAACGCTGGACCAGCGCGACGTCGTCGCAGGTCAGTGCCGACGGTTTACTGCGTACCTACAACTACACCGCGAAAGTGCTGACTAATCAGGCCACGCCACCCGCCGGAACCTACACCGATACGCTGATTGTCGACGTGGCTTTCTAACCCCGCGCTTTTCCCTTTCTCAAATGTAAAGTTCCTGTTGGCTGTGCCGATAACACCGTTAATAAATCTATGAGAAGGTGTTGTATGTTGAACCGTATCCGCGTTGTCACAATGCTTATGATGGTGCTGGTCATTTTCGCACTACTTCAGCTTATCTCCGGCGGGCTTTTTTTCTCGTCATTAAAACAGAACCAGGACAGCTTCGCGGCCTCGAACGATCTCCGCCTGCAGCAGAGTGAACTCACCTCAACGTGGGATCTGATGCTGCAAACGCGTATCAACCTGAGCCGCTCGTCCGCGCGCATGATGATGGATCCCAACAATCAGCAGAGCAGCGCGAAAACCGATCTGCTGAAAAATGCCCGGGCGACACTTGCGGATGCCGCAAAGCATTACGAGGCCTTTAAGAAAATCACCCCGCAGCCTGCGATGGAGCAGGTGAGCCAGAATATCGACGAAAAATACAACGCCTACCATGCCGGTCTGGCAGAGCTGATTCAGTTCCTGGAGAGCGGCAACATGGACGCCTATTTCGCGCAGCCGACGCAGGGGATGCAAAACGCCCTCGGCGCGGCGCTGGGGGAATATGCAAAGGTCAGTGGCGATCTGTATCACTCCGCGTTTGCTGAAAGCCAGAATGACTACCGCTTTGCGAAATGGCAGATGGCGGTGCTGGCGCTGGCGCTGGTCATTGTGCTGATCGCGGTCTGGTACGGCATTCGCCATATCCTACTGAACCCTCTCGGTCGCGTCATCGCCCATATTCGTGACATTGCCGGCGGTGACCTGACCAAAACGCTGACCGTGTCCGGGCGCAATGAGATCACCGATCTGGCAAACAGCGTTGACCATATGCAGCGTTCGCTTATCGATACCGTCGCCAACGTGCGTAGCGGCACGGATGCCATCTATACCGGCACCAGCGAAATTGCGATGGGCAATAACGACCTCTCTTCGCGCACTGAACAGCAGGCGTCCGCCCTGGAAGAGACGGCGGCCAGCATGGAGCAGCTCACCGCGACCGTGAAGCAGAACGCCGATAACGCCCGCCAGGCGTCTCAGCTGGCGGAAAGCGCCTCCGAGACGGCGCAGCGCGGCGGCCGCGTGGTGGATGGCGTAGTGAAAACCATGCACGACATCGCCGAGAGCTCGAAGAAAATCGCCGACATCATCAGCGTCATCGACGGCATTGCCTTCCAGACCAACATTCTGGCGCTGAACGCCGCCGTGGAAGCGGCGCGCGCGGGCGAACAGGGACGCGGGTTTGCCGTGGTGGCCGGGGAAGTGCGCAACCTGGCCAGCCGCAGCGCCAACGCGGCAAAAGAGATCAAATCGCTGATTGAAGATTCCGTCTCCCGCGTCGATACCGGCTCCGTGCTGGTGGAAAGCGCCGGAGAGACCATGAATGACATCGTGAATGCCGTCACCCGCGTGACGGACATCATGGGTGAAATCGCCTCTGCGTCTGATGAGCAGAGTCGTGGTATCGACCAGGTTGCCCTGGCGGTATCGGAAATGGATCGCGTGACACAGCAAAACGCCGCCCTGGTGCAGGAGTCCGCTGCGGCGGCCGCTGCGCTGGAAGACCAGGCGAGCCGTCTGAAGATGGCCGTCTCGGCGTTTCGTCTCGCTTCACTCGCTGGAAACACGGTCACCCCGCAGGCGACGTACCGCGCGCCAGCCGCTGAAACGGCTGCAAACCATACGCGTACCGCGACGACCGGACAAGATGAAAACTGGGAAACATTTTGACTGACAATTAAACCGCGGCTGCTTGCCGCTTGATGGGAGCGTGGATGTTAAATCGTATTCGTATCTCGACCACACTGTTTTTGATTCTGATCCTTTGCGGTGTGTTGCAGGTTGGCAGTAACGGGTTGTCTTTTTGGGCGTTTCGCGATGGCTATCAGAATTTGCAGGACGTTGAGGCGAGTAATCAGCAGCGCTCCGCACTGGCACAAACCCGTGCCGTGCTGTTGCAGGCAAGCACTGCGCTGAACAAGGCGGGAACCTTAACCGCGCTAAGTTATCCGCCGGATGACATTAAGGCGCTGATGGCCACCGCACGCGACAGCCTGAAACAGGCTGACGCACAGTTTAAGACCTTTGCGGCACAGGCCACCGGCAGCGAGAAAGAGAAAGCGCTGAAGGCCGCCATGAAGACCCACTTTGAACAGTGGTACAGCGATCTCGACCATCAGGCGACGTGGCTTGAGAACAACCAGCTGTCGGACTTTATGACCGCGCCGGTTCAGGCCTCACAGGCGGCGTTTGACGGCAGCTTTGACGCATGGCAGCAGGATATCAATCAGTCTGTTCTGCGCGCCGGTGAAGCAAGCCGCACCAGCTATCACATGTCGGGCGTCATCTCGGCGTGATGGTGATTCTGGCGGGCTTGCTGACCGGCGCCGCGCTGCTCTGGTCACGCAAAATGATTGTGCAGCCGCTGGCGATTATCAGCAGCCACTTCGACAGCATTGCGAAAGGCGACCTGGCGCGTCCGGTGGCGGTGTTCGGCAAAAACGAAATTTCGGCGATCTTTGCCAGCCTGAAGGCGATGCAGGGATCGCTGCGGGAAACGGTATCCGACGTGCGTCAGGGCAGTTATGCCATGCACACCGGGATCTCAGAGATTGCGGCGGGTAACAACGATCTCTCATCCCGCACCGAGCAGCAGGCGGCCTCGCTGGCGCAGACGGCAGCCAGCATGGAGCAGCTGACCGCGACGGTTAGCCAGAACGCCGATAACGCGCGTCAGGCGTCTGACCTGTCAAAACAGGCGGCGATGACGGCGAAGAAGGGCGGCGACCAGGCGTCCCACGTCGCCAGCACCATGCAGGAGATCGCCACCAGTTCACAGAAAATTGGTGACATCATCAGCGTGATTGACGGTATCGCATTCCAGACCAACATTCTGGCGCTGAATGCTGCCGTTGAAGCGGCGCGTGCCGGGGAGCAGGGGCGCGGATTTGCGGTGGTGGCGGGTGAGGTGCGTAACCTGGCGAGCCGCAGCGCCAACGCGGCGAAAGAAATTAAGGTGCTGATTGAAGAATCGGTGTCACGGGTTCAGCAAGGCTCTGCCCTGGTGGATACGGCGGCACAAACCATGCACGAAATCGTCACCTCCGTGACGCGGGTGAACGACATCATGGGCGAGATTGCCTCGGCGTCGGATGAACAGCGTCGCGGGATTGAGCAGGTTGCTCAGGCGGTCACCCAGATGGATCAGGTGACGCAACAGAACGCCTCGTTAGTTGAGGAAGCGGCAGCGGCAACCGATCAGCTGGCCAGCCAGGCGGATCGTCTGACCGGGCTGGTCGCGGTATTTAATGTGAAAGAGCACGTTGAAGCAGTAACAGAAGTCGGGCGGTCGCAGGCCGTGCCAGTTGTATCCTGAATGTAATTAAGAAGGCGCTATGACATCACCAATGCCCCCTGGGCAAACGTCATTATTGTTGCAGATGACACAGCGCCTCGCGCTGTCCGACGCGCATTTTCGTCGGATATGTCAGTTAATCTACCAGCGTGCGGGGATCGTGCTTGCGGATCATAAGCGGGACATGGTCTACAACCGTCTGGTGCGGCGCTTGCGTACGCTGGGGCTGGATGATTTTGGCCGCTATCTGAGCATGCTCGAGGCGAACCAGAACAGCGCAGAGTGGCAGGCTTTTATTAACTCGTTAACCACCAACCTGACGGCATTTTTCCGGGAGGCCCACCACTTCCCGGTCCTGGCCGAGCATGCGCGCCGGCGCACCGGGGAGTATCGCGTCTGGAGTGCGGCCGCCTCGACGGGTGAAGAGCCGTACTCGCTGGCGATCACCCTTGCCGATACGCTGGGGATGGCGCCGGGACGCTGGAAGGTCTACGCCAGCGATATCGATACCGAAGTGCTGGAGAAGGCGCGTAACGGTGTTTATCGCCAGGATGAACTGAAAACGCTGTCGCCGCAGCAGCTGCAGCGTTATTTCATGCGCGGCACGGGCCCGCATGAAGGCCTGGTACGCGTACGCCAGGAGCTGGCGAACTGCGTCGAATTCGCGCCCGTTAACCTGCTGGATAAGCAGTACAACGTGCCGGGGCCGTTCGACGCCATTTTTTGCCGTAACGTCATGATCTATTTTGATAAAACGACGCAACAGGACATTTTGCGTCGGTTTGTTCCGTTGCTCAAGCCTGACGGTTTACTGTTTGCCGGGCACTCGGAAAACTTCAGCAACCTCGTGCGTGAGTTTAGCCTGCGTGGGCAAACGGTATATGCGCTGAGTAAGGAAAAAGCATGAGTAAAATCAGGGTATTGTCCGTCGATGATTCAGCGCTGATGCGTCAGATCATGACTGAAATTATCAATAGCCACAGCGACATGGAGATGGTGGCAACCGCCCCCGATCCGCTGGTAGCGCGGGATTTAATTAAAAAATATAACCCCGACGTGCTAACGCTGGATGTCGAGATGCCGCGCATGGATGGCATAGATTTCCTCGAAAAATTAATGCGGCTGCGGCCCATGCCGGTGGTGATGGTCTCCTCCCTGACCGGGAAAGGATCGGAAATCACCCTGCGCGCGCTGGAGCTGGGAGCGGTGGATTTTGTCACCAAGCCGCAGCTCGGCATCCGTGAAGGGATGCTGGCGTACAGCGAGATGATCGCCGAGAAGATCCGCACCGCGTCGCGGGCAAAGCTTGCCGCCCACACGCCGATGGCCGCGCCGGCGACCCTGAAGGCCGGTCCCTTACTCAGCTCGGAAAAACTGCTGGTCATTGGCGCGTCAACCGGAGGAACAGAGGCAATTCGTCATGTACTCCAGCCATTGCCGCTCTCAAGTCCGGGTATTCTGATCACGCAGCATATGCCGCCAGGCTTTACCCGTTCGTTCGCCGAACGCCTGAACAAGCTGTGCCAGATCAGCGTGAAAGAGGCGGAAGACGGCGAGCGCGTGCTGCCGGGACATGCCTATATCGCCCCTGGCGACAAGCATATGGAACTGGCGCGCAGCGGCGCTAACTATCAAATCAAAATTCATGACGGACCGCCGGTCAACCGGCACCGTCCGTCGGTGGATGTGCTGTTTCATTCGGTGGCGAAACATGCGGGGCGCAACGCCGTGGGGGTGATCCTGACGGGGATGGGCAACGACGGGGCCGCCGGAATGCTTGCAATGCACCAGGCTGGCGCCTGGACGATTGCGCAGAATGAAGCAAGTTGTGTGGTGTTCGGCATGCCGCGCGAGGCCATCAATATGGGTGGCGTGAGCGAAGTGGTCGATCTTAGCCAGGTAAGCCAGCAGATGCTGGCGAAAATCAGTGCCGGACAGGCAATACGTATTTGACTCAGGAGTATTATTTTATGGCGGATAAAGAGCTTAAGTTTTTGGTTGTGGATGACTTTTCCACCATGCGTCGCATTGTGCGCAACCTGCTGAAAGAGCTGGGCTTCAATAACGTTGAAGAAGCAGAAGACGGCGTGGATGCGCTGAACAAGCTGCAGGCGGGCGGGTTTGGTTTTGTGATCTCCGACTGGAACATGCCAAACATGGACGGTCTGGAACTGCTGAAAACCATTCGTGCTGATGCGGGAATGGCGTCCATGCCGGTTCTGATGGTCACGGCAGAAGCGAAAAAAGAGAACATCATTGCCGCTGCACAGGCGGGCGCAAGCGGCTACGTGGTGAAGCCATTCACGGCGGCGACCCTGGAAGAGAAGCTCGGTAAGATCTTCGAGAAACTCGGCATGTGAGGTGTTGGTTATGATGCAACCTGCTATGAAACCCGTTGAAGAACACTCGCCGAGCGACATTATCGTCCGCATCGGCAGCCTGACGCGCATGTTGCGTGACAGCCTGCGTGAGCTGGGTCTGGATCAGGCAATTGCCGAAGCGGCGGAAGCGATTCCTGATGCACGCGATCGTCTGGACTACGTCGTGCAGATGACCGCTCAGGCCGCGGAACGTGCGCTGAACAGCGTTGAAGCGTCACAACCGCACCAGGATGCGATGGAAAAGGGTGCGAAAGCGCTCACCAAACGCTGGGACGAGTGGTTTGAGAACCCAATCGAGCTGGCGGATGCCCGCGAACTGGTGACCGACACCCGTCAGTTCCTGGGGGATGTGCCTGGTCACACCAGCTTCACCAATGCCCAGCTGCTGGACATCATGATGGCGCAGGATTTCCAGGACCTGACCGGTCAGGTCATTAAGCGCATGATGGATGTGATCCAGGAGATTGAGCGCCAGCTGCTGATGGTGCTGCTGGAGAACATCCCGGAACCGGCAGCCCGTCCAAAACGCGAGAACGAAAGCCTGCTCAATGGTCCACAGCTCGACGCCAGCAAGGCGGGCGTGGTGGCAAGCCAGGATCAGGTGGACGACCTGCTGGACAGCCTCGGCTTCTGATGGTCCATTCCGCTTCAGGGGGTTAACGCCGCCTGGGGCGGTTTGCGACAAAATCACCGAAAAGAGCCCGAATAAACGGGCTTTTCCCGCCATTGGATTTCCGCTGCGCTGGCATGATACCCCTGACGTAATGGGCTGAGCGTGCACAGTGGCAGAAGAGAACGACGACAAAACGGAAGCCCCCACACCCCACCGACTAGAAAAGGCGCGTGAGGAAGGGCAGATCCCCCGATCCCGAGAATTGACCTCCCTGCTGATCCTTATCGTAGGGGTGTGCATTATCTGGTGGGGCGGGGAGTCGCTCGCCCGCAAGCTGGCGGGCATGCTCTCAACCGGCCTCCGTTTTGACCACAGTATGGTCAACGATCCGAATCTGATCCTCAGCCAGATTATTCAGCTGATTAAAGGGGCCATGGTTGCACTGCTGCCCCTCATTACCGGGGTTGTGCTGGTCGCGCTGGTCTCGCCGGTGATGCTCGGCGGTCTGGTCTTCAGCGCCAAATCGCTGCAGCCGAAATTTTCCAAACTCAACCCGCTGCCGGGTATTGCGAAAATGTTCTCTGCCCAGACCGGGGCCGAGCTGCTCAAAGCCATTCTCAAATCGGTGCTGATGGGCAGCTCCGCGGGGTTTTACCTCTGGTACCACTGGCCGGAAATGATGCGTCTTATCAGCGAATCGCCGCTCACCGCGATGAGCAACGCGCTGAATCTGGTCGGGCTCTGCGCGCTGCTGGTGGTGCTCAGCATTATCCCGATGGTGGGTTTTGACGTGATCTTCCAGCTCTATACCCACTTCAAGAAGCTGCGGATGTCGCGTCAGGATATCCGTGACGAATATAAGCAGATGGAAGGTGACCCGCACGTGAAGGGGCGCATCCGCCAGATGCAACGTGCCGCCGCCCGTCGCCGCATGATGGACGATGTGCCTAAGGCCGACGTCATCGTTACCAACCCGACACACTATTCCGTTGCGCTGCGCTATGACGAAAACAAAATGAGCGCGCCGAAAGTGGTGGCGAAAGGGGCGGGGCTGATCGCGCTGCGTATCCGTGAAATTGGCACCGAACACCGCGTGCCGATCCTCGAAGCCCCTCCGCTGGCGCGTGCCTTGTACCGCCATGCGGATATTGGACAACAGATCCCCGGACAACTCTACGCCGCCGTGGCGGAAGTGCTGGCCTGGGTATGGCAGTTGAAGCGCTGGCGTTTGGCCGGCGGTCAACGGCCTGTGAAACCTGAGAACCTTCCGGTGCCTGCCGCGCTGGATTTTATGAACGAGAAGGACACTGATGGCTAATCTGGTGGCAATGTTGCGCCTGCCCGGCAACCTGAAATCGACCCAATGGCAGATCCTGGCCGGGCCGATTCTGATCCTGCTAATTCTGTCGATGATGGTACTGCCGCTCCCGGCGTTCATCCTCGACCTGCTTTTCACTTTCAATATCGCACTGTCCATTATGGTGCTGCTGGTGGCGATGTTCACCCAGCGTACCCTGGAGTTCGCCGCGTTCCCGACCATTCTGCTGTTTACCACCCTGCTGCGACTGGCGCTGAACGTGGCGTCCACGCGTATCATCCTGATGGAAGGCCACACCGGGGCGGCAGCGGCGGGTAAAGTGGTGGAAGCGTTCGGCCACTTCCTGGTAGGCGGAAATTTCGCTATCGGGATCGTGGTGTTCGTCATCCTCGTGATCATCAACTTTATGGTTATCACCAAAGGTGCAGGGCGTATTGCGGAAGTGGGCGCGCGATTTGTGCTGGACGGAATGCCGGGCAAGCAGATGGCGATCGACGCCGACCTGAACGCCGGGCTAATCGCCGAAGATGAAGCCAAAAAGCGCCGTGCGGAAGTGACGCAGGAAGCGGACTTCTACGGCTCCATGGACGGTGCGAGTAAGTTTGTGCGCGGTGACGCCATCGCGGGCATTCTGATCATGGTGATTAACGTGGTCGGCGGCCTGCTGGTGGGCGTATTGCAGCACGGGATGGACATGGGCCACGCGGCGGAAAGCTATACGCTGCTGACCATCGGTGACGGTCTGGTCGCGCAGATCCCGGCGCTGGTGATCTCCACTGCGGCGGGTGTCATCGTGACCCGCGTGAGCACCGATCAGGACGTTGGCGAGCAGATGGTGGGCCAGCTGTTCAGTAACCCGCGCGTGATGCTGCTGGCCGCGGCGGTGCTCGGGTTGCTCGGCCTGGTGCCGGGTATGCCAAACCTCGTCTTCCTGCTGTTTACGGCGGCGCTGCTGGGCCTTGCCTGGTGGATGCGTGGCCGTGAAACCAAACCGGCAGCGGAACCTGTTCCGGTCAAAATGCCGGAGAATAATCAGGCCGTCGAAGCGACCTGGAACGACGTTCAGCTGGAGGATTCTCTGGGAATGGAAGTCGGGTATCGCCTGATCCCGATGGTCGATTTCCAGCAGGACGGCGAGCTGCTCGGCCGTATCCGCAGTATCCGTAAAAAATTCGCCCAGGACATGGGCTTCCTGCCGCCTGTGGTACACATCCGCGACAATATGGACCTGCCGCCCGCGCGCTATCGCATCCTGATGAAAGGCGTTGAAATTGGCAGCGGTGATGCCTATCCGGGCCGCTGGCTGGCGATTAACCCCGGCACCGCCGCAGGCACGCTGCCGGGCGAGCAAACCATCGATCCGGCCTTTGGTCTGGCCGCGATCTGGATTGAAAGCGCGCTGAAAGAGCAGGCGCAGATCCAGGGTTACACGGTTGTTGAAGCCAGTACCGTGGTGGCAACCCACCTTAACCACCTGATTGGGCAATTCTCGGCGGAGCTGTTTGGCCGTCAGGAAGCGCAGCAGCTTCTGGACCGCGTCACGCAGGAGATGCCGAAGCTGACGGAAGATCTGGTTCCGGGTGTGCTGACCTTAACCACGCTGCATAAGGTGCTGCAAAACCTGCTCGACGAGAAGGTGCCGATCCGCGATATGCGCACCATTCTGGAAACGCTTGCCGAACACGCGCCAATCCAGAGCGATCCTCACGAGCTGACGGCGGTGGTGCGCGTGGCGCTGGGACGCGCCATTACCCAGCAGTGGTTCCCGGGAACCGGGGAAGTGCAGGTGATCGGCCTCGATACGCCGCTTGAGCGTCTGCTGCTGCAGGCTCTGCAGGGCGGCGGCGGCCTGGAGCCGGGCCTGGCGGACCGTCTGCTGGCGCAAACCCAGGAGGCGCTGGCGCGTCAGGAGATGCTGGGCGCGCCGCCGGTGCTGCTGGTGAACCACGCGCTGCGTCCGCTGCTGTCGCGCTTCCTGCGCCGCAGCCTGAGCCAGCTGGTCGTGCTGTCGAATCTGGAGCTGTCGGATAACCGTCATATCCGCATGACCGCGACGATTGGAGGAAAATAATGCGTAAATGGCTTTGGATGCTGTTCTTCCCGCTGGTGGCACAGGCTGCCGGGGGAGGCACCTGGCAGGCGAGCAGCATGGGGGTGACCCTCAGCAACCGCGGTGTTGCCATGTCGTCTAACCCGCTGGCGCCTGCTGAAGAGGTTTCCGGTCTGATGGGTCTGGTGGTCTGGAACTACCGGCTGATTGGCCCAACGCCAGCGGGCCTGCGGGTGCGCCTCTGCTCTCAGACGCGCTGCACGGAAATTGATGGCGAAAATGGAACAACGCAGGCGTTCAACGGCGTGCCGGCTATTGAACCTTTGCGTTTCATCTGGGAAGTGCCGGGCGGGGGACGTTTGATCCCGGCGCTGAAGGTGCAGAGTAATTCTGTCATCGTGAACTACCGCTGACGGTTGAATTGTCAGGACTGCAAAAAAACAAAACCCGGCGATTGCCGGGTTTTTTGTATTACATACGTTCTACGGTTTCGATACCCAGAGTATCCAGACCCAGCTTCAGGGTCTTCGCCGTCAGCTGCGCCAGCTTCAGGCGGCTGTTGCGGACCGATTCATTCTCCGCAGAGAGAATTGGGCAGTGCTCGTAGAAGCCGGAGAACAGACCCGCCAGATCGTACAGGTAAGCACACATCACGTGCGGCGTGCCGTCACGCGCGACCACGGTCAGCGTCTCTTCGAACTGCAGCAGACGCGCCGCCAGCTGCGCTTCACGATCTTCCGTGATGGTCACGGTGGCATTCGCCAGCACGCTTTCGTCGATATTGGCTTTGCGGAAGACCGACAGCACGCGGGTGTAAGCGTACTGCATGTATGGCGCGGTGTTGCCTTCAAACGCCAGCATGTTATCCCAGTCGAAGATGTAGTCGGTGGTACGGTTCTTGGACAGGTCCGCGTATTTCACCGCGCCGATACCCACGGCGTTCGCCAGTTTTTCCAGCTCGTCGGCCGGCATGTCCGGATTCTTCTCGGCCACCAGACGACGGGCGCGTTCCAGCGCTTCGTCCAGCAGGTCGGAGAGCTTCACGGTCCCGCCCGCGCGGGTTTTGAACGGCTTACCGTCTTTACCCAGCATCATGCCGAACATGTGGTGTTCCAGCGGAACGCTGTCCGGTACGTACCCGGCTTTACGCACGATGGTCCACGCCTGCATCAGGTGCTGGTGCTGACGGGAGTCGATGTAGTACAGCACGCGGTCGGCGTGCAGCGTTTCGTAACGGTATTTCGCACAGGCAATGTCGGTCGTGGTGTAGAGGTAGCCGCCATCCTTTTTCTGGATGATCACGCCCATCGGTTCGCCTTCCTTGTTTTTGTACTCATCAAGGAACACCACCGTTGCGCCTTCGCTCTCCACCGCCAGGTTTTTCGCTTTCAGGTCCGCCACAATGCCGGGCAGCATTGGGTTATACAGGCTTTCACCCATCACGTCGTCACGGGTCAGGGTGACGTTCAGACGGTTATAGGTAAGCTGGTTCTGAGACATGGTGATGTCAACCAGCTTGCGCCACATCTCGAGGAAGTATTGATCGCCGCCCTGCAGTTTTACCACGTAGCTGCGCGCGCGCTCGGCAAAGGCTTCATCTTCGTCATAGTGCTTTTTGGCTTCGCGATAAAACCCTTCCAGGTCCGCCAGCGCCATTTCGCCCGCATTTTCCTGCTGCTGTTTTTCCAGGTAAGCAATCAGCATCCCGAACTGGGTACCCCAGTCGCCCACGTGATTCGCGCGGATCACCTTGTGACCGAGGAACTCGAGCGTACGCACCGCGGCATCACCGATGATGGTGGAGCGCAGGTGGCCAACGTGCATCTCTTTCGCCACGTTCGGGGCAGAGTAGTCGATCACGACGGTCTGCGCTTCCGGC
The DNA here is from genome assembly GCF_945957325.1 of Enterobacter sp. PL1. Taxonomy (NCBI): domain Bacteria; kingdom Pseudomonadati; phylum Pseudomonadota; class Gammaproteobacteria; order Enterobacterales; family Enterobacteriaceae; genus Enterobacter; species Enterobacter sp. PL1. The sequence goes on along the minus strand of NZ_CAMFKT010000005.1, from coordinate 178,263 downwards.
TGGGAAACACCCAGACGATCGGATTTCAGCGCCGCGTCAACGTGGCTTGCCAGGAAGGCAGGCTCAAGGAAGATGTTGATAAAGCCCGGGCCGGCGATTTCGGTTTTGCTGGCAATGCCGGCGAGATCCAGATGCGTCAGTACCTGCTCAGCGAGCTGTCGCGGCGGCATACCCAGTTTTTTAGCCACTGCCATCACGCCATTAGCCTGATAGTCGCCAAACTGTACTTTTGCTGACTGACGAACCTGCGGTTCGCAATCCGCAGGCGCGCCTGCGGCAATCAGTGCCTGACTGACTTTTTCGGAGAGAAGAGCCTGAATATTCACCTGGATACCTTACTTTTTTGATGCGGGCTCACAACCACCCGCGCCAGTTAGAGAATTTAGGGCGGGAGTATACTGCAAATGCCTTCTGCCGTCAGCATCGCGGGGCCTGAAGATCGCTCAGAATCCAGGCTAAGAAGGTGTGCATAAACATGCAGTCGTAAAAAGCCGGATTCTGCGGTTGGTCAAAACAGAGCAACAGAGTAAATTAGCGGCTTTGCGACACGAAAAGAGAGTGACTTATGGCGAACTGGCAATCCATTGACGAACTGCATGATATTTCCGCAGATTTACCGCGCTTCACCCAGGCGTTCACAGAACTTGCCACCCGTCTCGGCCTGGATATCGCGCCGCTCGAGGCCGATCACATCTCTTTGCGCTGCCATCAGAATGCTACCGCAGAGCGCTGGCGTCGCGGATTTGAACAGTGCGGCGAGTTACTGTCCGAGAATATCATTAACGGTCGCCCCATCTGCCTGTTCAGGCTGCGTGAGCCGGTGAACGTGGCCCACTGGCAATTCACCGTGGTTGAACTGCCGTGGCCGGGCGAGAAGCGCTATCCGCACGAAGGGTGGGAGCACATTGAAATTGTCCTGCCGGGTGAGCCGGAAACATTAAACGCGCGCGCGCTGGCCCTGTTAGCTGACGAAGGCTTAAGCCAGCCGGGGATTTTTGTGAAGACCAGTTCGCCCAAAGGCGAACGCGAGCGGTTACCCAACCCGACGCTGGCCGTCACGGACGGGCAGGTCACGGTGAAGTTTCATCCCTGGACCATTAAGCAGATCGTTGCCAGTGAGGCGCAAGAGATGTGAGTTCCCGCCGGGACTGAAAACAGACGGCGTGTCATGATGGTGCGTTTGGTGGAATTTAAGGAGGATTACATGGCGCTGCTGGAGATTTGCTGTTACAGCGTGGAGTGTGCCGTCACCGCGCAAAATTACGGGGCTGACCGCATTGAACTGTGTGCGGCACCCAAAGAGGGCGGGCTGACGCCTTCTTACGGCGTGCTGAAGGCTGCCCGTCAGGCCGTCACGATTCCCGTTCACCCGATTATTCGTCCACGCGGCGGTGATTTTTGTTACACGGCGGGCGAGTTCGGTGCCATGCTTGATGATATCGCCCTCGTGCACGACCTGGGGTTCCCCGGGCTGGTCACCGGCCTGCTGGATGAAGACGGCAATATCGACCTCCCGCGCATGCGTCAGGTCATGAGCGCCGCGCAGGGGCTCGCCGTCACTTTTCATCGCGCATTTGATATGTGTAAAGATCCGCTTCAGGCCTTTGAAACGCTTGGAGAACTCGGCGTGGCGCGCATTCTGACATCGGGTCAACAGCCGTCCGCTGAAAAAGGACTGCAATTAATTACGGAACTAAAAGCACATTCCGGTGTTCCAATAATAATGGCGGGTGCGGGAGTCCGTGCCAGCAATCTGGAACGGTTTTTAAACGCCGGGGTAGAAGAGCTGCACAGCTCGGCAGGCAAATGGATGCCGTCACCCATGCGTTATCGCAATACAGGATTGTCAATGTCGACGGATGCTGAAGCGGATGAGTATTCACGCTACGGTGTCGAGGGAGAGTCGGTTGCGGAAATGAAGTCGCTGATTGAGCGCCATCACGTGTAGCAACGTACCGATTTTTACCGCGCATCATGTCGCCCAATATGATGCTTGCTTGTACCAGGCCCCTGCAAATTACACAGGGGCCTTTTTTTCTCCTGCGCCCGGTAGCGCTTCGCTTACCGGACCTGGAAAATCGGGAGTAGGCCGGGTAAGGCGCAGCGGCCACCCGGCTAACAGGCTACGGCTTCGTCGCAATCAACACCGCTCGCATCGGGGCCGGATAGCCTTCGATGGTTTTGCTGTGGTCGGCCGGGTCGAGGAACTGCTCCAGCGATTCGGTGATCATCCACTCGGTCCGGCGCTGCTCTTCGATAGAGGTCACGCTGACATCGGCAATCCGCACATCCACAAATCCGCATTTCTCCAGCCAGTTCTTCAGCGCCAGCGCGGAAGGGATGAAGTAAACGTTGCGCATCTGCGCGTAGCGATCGCCCGGTACCAGAACGGCATGTTCATCGCCTTCGATCACCAGCGTTTCCAGCACCAGCTCGCCGCCGCTGACCAGCTGATCTTTCAGTTGCCAAAGGTGCTCCAGGGGGGAACGGCGGTGATACAGCACGCCCATGGAGAACACGGTATCAAAGGCTTTCAGTGCGGGCAGCTGCTCAATACCCAGCGGCAGCAGGTGCGCGTGCTGGTCGTTACCCAGCAGCTTACGTACCGCTTCAAACTGACACAGGAACAGCTGCATCGGGTCGATACCAACCACCAGATGCGCGCCCGCGCCAATCATGCGCCACATGTGATAGCCGCTACCGCAGCCCACGTCCAGAATGGTGCGCCCGGTCAGGTCGGAAAGGTGCGGCAGAACGCGATCCCATTTCCAGTCTGAGCGCCATTCGGTATTGATGTTCACGCCGTACAGCGAGAACGGCCCTTTACGCCACGGCATCAGGTTGCGCATCAGCGTTTCGATACGGTTGATCTGCCCTGGCGGAAGCGGTTCTTCACTCTCTGCGGTGACGCTGTGCAGGAGATCCAGACGATGCGGGGTCAGTTCCGGCAGAAACTCCACCGCATTTGCCCACTGCTTTAACAGGCCGTGCTGCTGATCCCGCTGCCAGGCGGCAATCTGCGCAGGCAGCGTCTCCAGCCAGTGGGAGAGGTGATTTTTGGCAATCAGCTGATAGAAGTTGCTGAACTCGATCATGCGGGTTTCCCCGCTTTCAGCGCCACCAGAGACCCAAAGTTGAAGCACTGGAACCACAGTTCGCTATGCTCAAATCCGGCCTGACGCAGGCGCGTCTTGTGGGTTTCTACGGAGTCCGTCAGCATCACGTTTTCGAGCATGCTGCGCTTCTGGCTGATCTCCAGCTCGCTGTAGCCGTTCGCCCGTTTGAAATCGTGGTGCATATTGAACAGCAGCTCGCCAACCTCGGCATCTTCAAAGCTGAATTTCTCCGAGAGCACCAGCGCGCCGCCAGGATTCAGCCCCTGATAGATTTTGTCCAGCAGCAGCTGGCGGTCTTCCGGCACCAGGAACTGCAGGGTGAAATTCAGCACCACCATCGAGGCGTTTTGGATCTCAATCTCACGGATATCGCCTTCCACCACGTCAACCGGAACAGGGGCTTTGTAGGCGTCAATATGGCGGCGGCAGCGTTCCACCATGGCCGGAGAGTTATCCACGGCAATGATTCGGCAGCCTTCGTGATGAACGTTACGACGTACCGACAGCGTTGCCGCGCCGAGCGAGCAGCCCAGGTCATAGACCTGCGTGCCGGGTTGAACGAAGCGCTCAGCCAGCATGCCGATCATAGAGATAATATTGGAATAACCGGGAACAGAGCGCTGGATCATATCCGGGAAGACTTCGGCTACCCGTTCATCGAAGGTCCAGTCGCCCAGGCTGGCGATAGGCGCGGAAAAAAGCGTGTCGCGATCTGACATAACGTAAAAATCCGGGAAAAATAAAGTGGCGTATTGTGCGCTAATGGAGGGAGAAAACCAACTCCCACGGCATATACCACAGGTTAGCCAGCACCATCAGCAAAAGCGAACACCAGGTTGCACTCATGCCGGAACGACGCCAGCGGATTAAGCGGTGGTGAAAGCCGTAATAATGCATCAGGCGGCCAGCGATAAGCAGCAGGCCACAGATGTGCACCATCCAGGTTTCTGCGCCATTCATCTCCATAAACAGCAGCAGGATTAAGGCCGCGGGGATGTATTCGACCGCATTGCCGTGAATGCGGATTGCGCTTTGCAGCTCAGAAAATCCGCCGTCACCGTAAGAAACGCGGTAAAGCGTTCTGAGGCGCACAACGTCAAATGAAAACTTAATCAGCAGTAATGCACCTAACACCGCGTACAGCGCGCTGACCATACAAACTCCCTGTTTTTGGCAGATGGCACTTCCCTATGATAGGGGGTGATATCAGAAAAGAGAAGATTGTTGTGGGATGGAAGGGGCGCTGCCCACGGACGGCACCGCAGCCTGCAAGGCCTGCCACAGAGCATCGACCAGTTCGGGGGCCTGGGCAATATCCGGCGTGTGCAAAAAGAGATACGGCGTGGTGGTGTGTTCCCACGAGGCCAGTTTTTCCAGCCAGACGGCGAACATCGCCTGGTTTTGCGGCATGTTATCGCTGCCGATAAACCTGACCATTGGGTTTTGCGCGGTAACGATGGCGTGGACCGGCACTTTCGGTTTTTTACGCTGAGCTTCAACGATGGCCTCGTTATGCGGTATCGCGCTGTGCACCGGACGGCTATCGAGGATCACACGGTTAACGGAACGCTCAAGCAGGCCGCGGTTGAGCGCTTTTTCCGCTTCGCCTTTCGCAAAGAAGTCCTGATGTCGAACCTCCACGCCGTAGGTAAATTCCCGGGGCAGGGCATCCAGGAACTGCCAGAGCGCAGGCAGGTCGCGCGGAGCAAACGTGGCGGGAAGCTGCAGCCAGTACTGGCCGATGCGGTTTGCCAGAGGCGCCATCCGGCCAAAGAATTCGTCGGTCAACTCACCGCAGTTTCGCAGCGCGGCCTGGTGAGAAATGGTCGCCGGAAACTTGAAGCAGAAGCGGAAGTCGTCGGTTGTTTGCTCCCGCCAGCGCGCAACAATCTCGGCTTTCGGGAGCGCATACAGGGTGGTATTACCCTCGACGCAGTTGAAGTGTCGGGCATACTCCTCAAGGCTGGTGATGCCCAGACGCACCCATTTCGGGTGCGACCACTGGGGCAGGCCCACATACATCATAACGCGCTAAGGATCTCGTCCGTGCTGCGCACGCGACCGATGCGCGGGAAGATGTGCGTCATGCTGCCCTGGTGCTGTTCCGCTGAGGCCGCGCTACACGCATCTTCGGCTATCACCAGATTAAAGCCCAGCTCCCACGCGTTGCGGGCGGTCGACTCCACGCCGATGTTGGTGGAAATGCCGCACAGGATGATCGTGTCAATGCCGCGACGGCGGAGCTGCAGCTCGAGATCGGTCCCGTAGAAGGCGCCCCACTGACGTTTGGTCACTTCGATGTCGCCGTCGCGTTTGCCGAGCGAGGCCGGGTACGTCCACCAGTTTTCCGGCAGGGCGCGGGCGGGAGTTTGCGCATCAACGGGCTGTTTTAACGCTTCTGCGTAATCCGCAGACCAGCCGACGCGCACCATGACAACCGGGGCACCGCTGGCACGGCATTTTTCCGCCAGGCGGGCGGCGCGGCTGACCACATCGTCCGCGGTATGCGGGCCACCGGCGAAGGGCAAAATGCCTTCCTGTAAATCAATCACCACAAGCGCGGTTTTGCTGGCATCAAGGGTTAACATCGTTACTCCCGTTAAATGAATCACTTCCACACACCATACGACGCGATGGCCTGTTATTGGTCGCATAATTTTGTTAATTTTTGTGAGAATGCGCAATAAGAGTGCAGCAAACGACCGCCTGGCCGTGGTTCGCTCTTATCGTCCGGCGGAATTTCCAGTATAATAGCCGCCTTTTTTCATCCAGTTGTGACATACAGAAAGCTGCGACATAGTAGCCTGCATACCAGGCGACATTTAGCCTGCGGCTAATTAAGGGATATCTCATGCGTACAGAATATTGCGGGCAGCTGCGTCAGTCCCACGTCGGACAGCAGGTCACCCTGTGTGGTTGGGTCAATCGTCGTCGTGATCTTGGTAGCCTTATCTTCATCGATATGCGCGACCGCGAAGGTATCGTTCAGGTGTTCTTCGATCCGGATCGCGCAGATGCGTTGAAGCTGGCCTCTGAGCTGCGTAATGAGTTCTGCATTCAGGTCACCGGCACCGTGCGTGCGCGTGACGAGAAAAACGTTAACGCCGACATGGCGACGGGTGCCATTGAAGTGCTGGCGTCCGATCTGACGATCATCAACCGTGCTGAAGCGCTGCCGCTGGACTCCAACCACGTCAACACTGAAGAAGCGCGTCTGAAATACCGCTATCTGGATCTGCGTCGTCCGGAGATGGCTCAGCGCCTGAAAACCCGTGCGAAAATCACCAGCCTGGTGCGTCGCTTTATGGATGACCACGGTTTCCTCGATATCGAAACCCCGATGTTGACCAAAGCCACGCCGGAAGGCGCGCGCGATTATCTGGTGCCATCCCGCGTCCATAAAGGCAAATTCTACGCGCTGCCACAGTCTCCTCAGCTGTTCAAACAGCTGCTGATGATGTCCGGCTTCGATCGCTACTATCAGATCGTGAAATGCTTCCGCGACGAAGACCTGCGTGCTGACCGCCAGCCTGAATTTACCCAGATCGATGTGGAAACCTCCTTCATGACCGCCGAGCAGGTGCGTGAAGTGATGGAAGCCCTGGTGCGTAGCCTGTGGAATGACGTGAAAGGCGTTGAGCTGGGCGATTTCCCAATCATGACCTTCGCGGAAGCCGAGCGTCGCTATGGCTCTGACAAACCCGACCTGCGTAACCCGATGGAGCTGGTGGACGTAGCTGATCTGGTTAAAAACGTGGAGTTCGCGGTCTTCGCGGGTCCGGCTAACGACGCCAAAGGCCGCGTGGCCGCGCTGCGTGTACCGGGCGGCGCGGCTCTGAGCCGTAAGCAGATCGACGACTACGGCAACTTCATCAAGATCTACGGCGCGAAAGGTCTGGCCTATATTAAAGTGACCGAGCGTGCGAAAGGTCTGGAAGGTATCACCAGCCCGGTTGCGAAATTCCTGAACGCGGACATCGTGGAAGCGATCCTGGAGCGCACCGGCGCGCAGGACGGCGACATGATCTTCTTCGGTGCAGATAACAAGAAAGTCGTTGCGGATGCGATGGGCGCGCTGCGTCTGAAGCTCGGTAAAGACCTGAATCTGACCGACGAGAGCAAATGGGCGCCGCTGTGGGTTATCGACTTCCCAATGTTTGAAGACGACGGTGAAGGCGGCCTGACCGCGATGCACCACCCGTTCACCTCGCCGAAAGACATGACGGCTGCCGAGCTGAAAGCGGCACCGGAAGAGGCCGTCGCCAACGCCTACGATATGGTCATCAACGGCTACGAAGTGGGCGGTGGTTCCGTGCGTATTCACAGCGGTGAAATGCAGCAGACCGTGTTCGGCATCCTGGGCATCAACGAGCAGGAGCAGCGCGAGAAATTCGGCTTCCTGCTGGACGCGCTGAAATACGGTACGCCTCCGCACGCGGGTCTGGCCTTCGGTCTTGACCGTCTGACCATGCTGCTGACCGGCACCGATAACATCCGTGATGTTATCGCTTTCCCGAAAACCACTGCTGCAGCGTGTCTGATGACCGAAGCGCCAAGCTTTGCCAACCCGGCCGCACTGGCTGAGCTGGGCATTGAGGTGGTGAAGAAGGAAGAGAAAAACTGATATGACATATAAGCTCCCCGTTTCGGTCCTGGTGGTCATTTATGCAGAAGACACGAAGCGGGTGCTGATGTTGCAGCGGCGCGATGACCCTGAATTCTGGCAGTCGGTTACCGGCAGTCTGGAAGAGGGGGAAACCGCGCCGCAGGCCGCCGCGCGTGAAGTAAAGGAAGAGGTCGCCATTGACGTTGCCCGCGAGCAACTGACCCTGAAGGACTGTCAGCGCACGGTGGAGTTCGAAATTTTTAGCCATTTACGTCATCGCTACGCGCCGGGTACCGAGCGCAATACGGAATCGTGGTTCTGTCTCGCGCTCCCCCATGAACGGGAGATCGTGTTTACCGAACACCTGACCTACCGCTGGGTGAATGCGGCGGATGCCGCCGCACTGACCAAGTCGTGGAGCAACCGGCAGGCGATTGAAGAATTTGTAATTAACGCTGCCTGAAAAGGCGCGCTCTTTGAGGATATTTTTATGGCAGGTCATAGTAAGTGGGCCAACACCAAACACCGCAAAGCGGCACAGGATGCCAAGCGCGGTAAGATCTTTACCAAAATCATTCGCGAGCTGGTAACCGCAGCGCGTCTTGGCGGCGGCGATCCGGCCTCTAACCCACGTCTGCGCGCGGCGGTGGATAAAGCGCTGTCTAACAACATGACGCGTGACACCCTGAACCGTGCTATCGCACGTGGCGTGGGCGGTGATGAAGACGCGAACATGGAAACCATCATTTATGAAGGTTACGGTCCTGGCGGTACGGCGGTGATGGTTGAGTGCCTGTCCGACAACCGTAACCGTACCGTTGCGGAAGTGCGCCACGCGTTCACCAAAACCGGTGGCAACCTGGGCACTGACGGTTCTGTTGCTTACCTGTTCAGCAAAAAAGGCGTCATCTCCTTCGAGAAAGGCGACGAAGATGCGATCATGGAAGCGGCGCTGGAAGCCGGTGCGGAAGACGTAGTGACCTTCGACGACGGCGCTATCGACGTTTATACCGCCTGGGAAGAGATGGGTGCCGTGCGCGATGCGCTGGAAGCGGCGGGCCTGAAAGCGGACAACGCTGAAGTCTCCATGATCCCGTCCACCAAAGCGGATATGGATGCAGAAACGGCACCAAAACTGCTGCGTCTGATCGACATGCTCGAAGACTGCGACGACGTGCAGGAAGTGTATCACAACGGTGAAATCTCTGATGAGGTTGCAGCGACTCTCTGATGAGAGCGTGTAAACCCGTTACAGGAGACGCGTGATGTCGATTATTCTCGGGATTGACCCAGGCTCACGCGTCACCGGTTATGGCGTTATCCGTCAGGTGGGACGCCAGTTAACCTACCTGGGCAGCGGCTGTATTCGCACCAAAGTGGACGATCTGCCGTCGCGCCTGAAGCTCATCTATGCGGGCGTGTCGGAGATCATCACCCAGTTTCAGCCGGACTATTTCGCCATCGAGCAGGTCTTTATGGCGAAAAATGCCGATTCGGCGCTAAAGCTCGGTCAGGCGCGCGGGGTGGCCATCGTGGCTGCGGTGAACCAGGATTTGCCGGTATTCGAATACGCGGCAAGGCAGGTTAAGCAAACGGTGGTGGGCATCGGTAGCGCGGAGAAAAGTCAGGTGCAGCACATGGTGCGGACCCTGCTCAAGCTCCCTGCGAACCCGCAGGCCGACGCCGCCGATGCGCTGGCGATTGCGATTACCCACTGTCACGTCAGCCAGAACGCGATGCAAATGAGCGAATCGCGGCTCAATCTGGCGCGAGGCAGGTTACGATAATGACAAATCAGGCTGGATGTTTATCCAGCCTTTTTTTATTATGTCGGCAGTTAATTTCTTCCAGAACGCAGGAGCGTCACGTGATAGGCAGACTCAGAGGCATCATCATTGAAAAACAACCCCCGTTAGTGCTGCTGGAAGTGGGTGGCGTGGGCTATGAAGTCCATATGCCGATGACCTGCTTCTACGAGCTGCCGGACGCGGGCAAAGAGGCGATTGTCTTTACCCAGTTTGTGGTGCGTGAAGATGCTCAGTTGCTGTACGGCTTCAACAACAAACAGGAACGCACCCTGTTCCGCGAGCTGATTAAAACCAACGGCGTCGGGCCGAAGCTGGCGCTGGCGATCTTATCCGGCATGTCTGCACCACAGTTTGTGAATGCCGTTGAGCGTGAAGATCCTGCGGCTCTGATTAAGCTTCCTGGCATCGGTAAGAAAACGGCAGAACGCCTGATTGTCGAGATGAAAGACCGCTTTAAAGGCCTGCATGGCGATCTCTTCACGCCGGCGGCCGATCTGGTACTGACCTCGCCAGGTGCGCCTGCGGCGGATGATGACGCGGAGCAGGAAGCGGTTGCCGCGCTGGTGGCACTGGGCTATAAACCTCAGGAGGCCAGCCGCATGGTAAGTAAAATTGCCAAACCGGACGCCAGCAGTGAAACCCTGATTCGTGAAGCGCTGCGCGCTGCATTGTGAGGTAAAGGATGATTGAAGCAGACCGCCTGGTTTCGGCAGGCACTGTTCAGGCAGAGGATGTGGTGGATCGCGCGATTCGCCCAAAACTGCTTGATGAGTACATTGGCCAGCCGCAGGTTCGTTCCCAGATGGAGATTTTTATCCAGGCGGCAAAGCTGCGCGGCGATGCGCTCGATCACCTGCTGATTTTTGGCCCGCCGGGTTTAGGCAAAACCACGCTGGCGAATATCGTCGCTAATGAAATGGGCGTTAACCTGCGCACCACCTCAGGCCCGGTGCTGGAGAAGGCGGGCGATTTGGCGGCCATGCTGACCAACCTCGAACCGCATGACGTGCTGTTTATCGATGAGATCCACCGCCTGTCACCGGTGGTGGAAGAGGTGCTCTATCCGGCGATGGAAGATTATCAGCTGGATATCATGATTGGTGAAGGTCCGGCGGCACGCTCCATCAAAATCGATCTGCCGCCGTTTACCCTGATTGGCGCAACAACGCGAGCCGGGTCGTTGACCTCTCCACTGCGCGACCGCTTCGGTATCGTGCAGCGTCTGGAGTTTTACCAGGTGGCCGACCTCCAGCACATCGTTGGCCGCAGCGCCCGCTATATGGGGCTGGAGATGAGCGAAGAGGGGGCGTTTGAAGTGGCGAAACGTTCCCGCGGTACGCCGCGTATCGCCAACCGCCTGCTGCGCCGCGTGCGTGACTTTGCTGAGGTGAAGCACAACGGTTCGATCTCCGCAGAGATCGCCGCGCAGGCGCTGGATATGCTGAACGTCGATGCCGAAGGTTTTGACTACATGGACCGCAAGCTGCTGCTGGCGGTGCTGGACAAGTTCTTTGGTGGCCCGGTCGGGCTGGATAACCTGGCGGCGGCAATCGGGGAAGAGCGTGAAACCATTGAGGATGTGCTTGAACCGTATCTGATTCAGCAGGGCTTCCTGCAGCGCACACCGCGTGGACGTATGGCGACGGTGCGGGCGTGGAATCATTTCGGCATTACGCCACCGGCAATGCCGTAAGCAGCGATAATTTGTCGCCCCGGTAAGCGAAGCGCCACCGGGGACATGTCCACTACTGCGCGGTCTTCTTCATCATACTGAAGATAAACAGCACCGCCGCACTCAGCACCACGGACGGCCCGGCAGGCGTGTCATAGAACGCCGAGAAGGTGAGTCCACCCGTTACCGCAATCATTCCGACAATCACGGCCACACCGGCCATCTGCTCCGGCGTACGGGCAAAACGACGCGCCGTAGCCGCAGGGATGATCAGCAGCGACGTAATAATCAGCGCGCCGACAAACTTCATCGCCACGCCAATGGTTAACGCCGTTACAAGCATCAGCAGCAGCTTAACGCGCTGCAGATTCACGCCATCGACGAACGCCAGATCGGGGCTGACGGTCATCGCCAGCAGGTTACGCCACTGCCAGAGCAGAATCCCGAGCACCACCACAACGCCAATGGCGATAGCGATGAGATCGTCAGGCGTGACGGCCAGCAGGTCACCGAACAGGTAAGCCATCAGATCCACGCGGATATTCGACATCAGGCTGACCACCACCAGGCCCAGCGACAGGGCGCTGTGCGCCATGATGCCAAGCAGGGTATCGATGGCGAGGTGAGGGCGTTTTTCCAGCCAGACCAGACCGGCCGCCAGCAGCAGCGTGACCACAATCACCGCATAGAACGGGTTGACGTTCAGCAGCAGGCCAAAAGCCACGCCCAGCAGGGACGCGTGCGCCAGGGTATCGCCGAAGTAAGACATTCTGCGCCACACCACAAACGAGCCGAGTGGACCCGCGGCGCAGGCAAGCATAATCCCGGCCAGCCAGCCGGGCAGTAACAGTTCAATCATGAGTGTCCATTTCCCCGACGCAGAACGATTCGTCCCTGCAAATCATGGCGGTGATTATGATGATGGCGATAGATGCCGAGCTGTTCAGCGCCGCGAGGGCCGAACATGGAGATAAATTCCGGGTGCATGGAGACGACTTCTGGCGTGCCGGAGCAGCAGATGTGGTGGTTAAGACACAGCACTTCGTCAGTCTTTGCCATCACCAGATGCAGGTCGTGGGATACCATCAGTACCGCACAATTCAGTTCCTGACGCAGCTGGTCAATAAGATCGTACAGCGCTACCTGGCCGTTGACGTCGACCCCCTGAGTCGGCTCATCCAGCACCAGCAGCTGCGGGCTGCTGAGCAACGCACGGGCAAGTAATATGCGCTGCGTTTCACCGCCGGACAGTTTTTGCAGCGGCGCATCGACAAGATGGCCTGCCTGCACGCGCTTCAGCGCCGGGAGAATATCGGCTTTACGCGTGCCGGGGCGCAGGCGCAGGAAACGGCTCACCGTCAGCGGCAGGGTGGCGTCAAGGTGAAGCTTTTGCGGCACATAGCCGATACGCAATTTTTCCTCACGCTTGATCACGCCTTCATCAGGTGCGACCAGACCCAGCACCACGCGAACCAGGGTGGATTTGCCTGCGCCATTGGGGCCGAGCAGCGTCAGAATTTTGCCGGGCTTCAGATCGAGCGACACGTCAGAGAGGACGCGGCGCTGGCCAAATGAGACCGAAATATTTTCAAGAGAAACCAATGTCGTCATGTCATTTTAAGCTTGAAGAAGTCAACGAATGTTATAATATCACATTCCACGCATTCACTACGATGATTAGTCGCATTATGTTACATAAAAATACGCTTCTTTTCGCAGCATTATCCGCTGCCCTTTGGGGCACAACCGCACAAGATGTTAACGCTGCGGTTGTCGCTTCGCTTAAACCACTCGGGTTTATCGCGTCAGCCATTGCTGACGGGGTAACAGAAACTCAGGTTCTGCTCCCGGATGGTGCATCCGAGCATGACTACTCCCTGCGCCCTTCAGACGTAAAACGCTTACAAAACGCGGACTTAGTTGTCTGGATTGGTCCGGAAATGGAAGCGTTTATGCAGAAGTCAGCAAAACAGGTGGCGGGCGAAAAACAGGTCGCGATTGCCGCCCTCCCAGGCGTGAAACCGTTACTCATGAAAGGGACGGATGACGACGGCGATGAACATGACCATCATGCTGCCGACGGTGAAAAAGGTGATGGAGATCACCATCACGGCGAGTACAACATGCATCTTTGGTTATCCCCAGAGATAGCGCGGCTTTCAGCGGTTGCAATCCATGACAAATTAGTGGAACTTATGCCGCAAAGTCGAGCCAAACTAGACGCCAACCTGAAAGATTTTGAGGCACAATTAGCCGCAACCGATAAGCAGGTAGGTAATGAGCTCGCACCGTTGAAAGGAAAAGGGTATTTCGTTTTTCATGACGCCTACGGCTATTACGAAAAACACTACGGTTTGACCCCGCTGGGGCACTTTACCGTCAACCCTGAAATTCAACCTGGTGCGCAGCGTTTACATGAAATCAGAACACAGCTGGTTGAGCAAAAAGCGACATGCGTTTTTGCTGAGCCACAGTTCAGGCCAGCGGTCGTAGAAGCCGTGGCCAGGGGGACATCCGTGCGCATGGGGACCCTTGACCCGCTAGGAACGAATATCCAGTTGAGCAAAGCGAGCTATTCGCAGTTCCTCAGCCAACTGGCGAACCAGTATGCGAGCTGCCTGAAAGGAGATTAACGAGGAAGTGAATACGTGCAACAGATAGCCCGCTCTGTCGCCCTGGCATTTAACAATCTGCCTCGACCCCACCGCGTCATGCTGGGGTCGCTTACAGTACTCACCTTAGCGGTCGCCGTCTGGCGGCCCTATGTTTACCACCCGAGTTCTGCCCCTATCATCAAAACCATCGAGCTTGAAAAGAGCGAAATCCGCTCTTTGCTGCCTGAAGCCAGTGAGCCTATCGACCAGTCGGCTCAGGAAGATGAAGCCATTCCACAGGATGAACTGGACGATAAAACCGAGAACGAAGCGGGTATCCACGAATATGTAGTTTCTACCGGGGACACGCTGAGCAGCGTGCTGAACCAGTACGGCATCGACATGGGCAATATCAGCCAGCTGGCGGCGGCAGATAAAGATCTTCGCAACCTGAAAATTGGGCAACAGCTCTCCTGGACGTTAACGGCCGATGGCGATCTCCAGCGTCTGACCTGGGAAATGTCCCGCCGTGAAACCCGCACCTACGATCGCACGGCAACCGGTTTCAAAATGACCAGCGAAATGCAGAAGGGCGACTGGGTCAACAGTGTTCTCAAAGGCACCGTGGGCGCAAGCTTTGTCTCCAGCGCGCGCGACGCAGGGTTGACCAGCGCTGAAATCAGTTCGGTGATCAAAGCCATGCAGTGGCAGATGGATTTCCGCAAGCTGAAAAAAGGCGATGAGTTTTCCGTCCTGATGTCCCGCGAAATGCTGGACGGCAAGCGCGAGCAAAGCCAGCTGCTGGGCGTGCGTCTGCGCTCCGAAGGCAAAGATTACTACGCGATCCGTGCCGAAGACGGCAAGTTCTACGACCGCACCGGTACGGGCCTTGCAAAGGGCTTCCTGCGCTTCCCGACGGCGAAACAGTTCCGCGTCTCCTCCAACTTTAACCCGCGTCGTCTGAACCCGGTCACCGGACGCGTCGCACCGCACCGTGGCGTTGACTTTGCTATGCCGCAGGGTACACCGGTACTCGCGGTTGGGGATGGCGAAGTGGTGGTGGCCAAACGTAGCGGCGCAGCCGGATATTATGTTGCGGTACGTCATGGTCGCACGTATACGACCCGCTATATGCACCTGCGTAAGCTGCTGGTTAAACCAGGACAGAAGGTGAAGCGTGGTGACCGCATTGCGATATCCGGTAATACCGGTCGCTCTACCGGCCCGCACCTGCACTACGAAGTGTGGATCAACCAGCAGGCTGTGAACCCGCTGACGGCGAAACTGCCGCGCACCGAAGGCCTGACGGGTAAAGATCGTACGGATTACCTGGCGCAGGTGAAAGAGGTGTTGCCGCAGCTGAGCTTAGACTAAGCCCTCTGTTTTCGTTAAAAAAGCCGGTGCACCCTGACGCCGGCTTTTTCTTTTGTGCGCGGACGACTGCCTCGCTACACTATCTGAATTAATTTTGCGTCATCAGACCCTGGATCCAGCATGGAAACCCAAAAAAACAATATTGAATACATTCCTGAGTTTGAAAAATCCTTCCGCCATCCGCGCAACTGGGGCGCCTGGCTCGGTGTTTACGCCTTTGCGGGGATAGCGTTGCTGCCGGCTTCCGTCCGCGATCCTGTCCTGGGTAAAATTGGCCGTCTTGCCGGGCGCTTAGGCAAGAGTGCCCGCCGTCGCGCGCAGATCAATCTCTATTACTGTTTTCCTGAAAAGAGCGACGCCGAGCGCGAGGCAATCATTGATGAGATGTATACCACCGCACCGCAGGCCATGGCGATGATGGCGGAGCTGGCGCTGAAAGGGCCGGAGAAAATTGTCGATCGCGTAGACTGGAAAGGGCTGGATATCATTGAGGAGATGCGTCGCAATGACGAGAAAGTCATTTTCCTTGTCCCACACGGCTGGGGCGTTGATATTCCGGCGATGCTGATGGCCTCTCAGGGCCAGAAGATGGCGGCAATGTTCCATAACCAGGGCAATAAAATCTTCGATTTTGTCTGGAATACGGTGCGTCGTCGTTTTGGCGGACGCCTGCATGCGCGCAACGATGGCATTAAGCCGTTCATTCAGTCGGTACGCCAGGGGTACTGGGGCTACTATCTGCCGGATCAGGACCACGGTCCCGAGCACAGCGAGTTTGTCGATTTCTTTGCGACCTATAAAGCGACGCTCCCTGCGATTGGCCGCCTGATGAAAGTGTGTCGTGCCCGCGTGATCCCGCTATTCCCGGTCTACGACGGTAAAACGCATCGCCTGAGCATTGAGGTTCGTCCGCCGATGGACGATCTGCTGACCGCTGACGACCACACCATTGCCCGTCGGATGAACGAAGAGGTGGAGATCCTGGTAGGGCCGCATGCCGAGCAATACACGTGGATCCTGAAGCTGCTTAAAACGCGTAAGCCGGGTGAAAAAGAGCCGTATAAACGCAAAGAGCTTTATCCAACGAAATAAAAAAAGCCCTCTCCATCTGGAGAGGGCTTTTTAACAGAGTCGTTATTACTCGACGGTCATAACGCGCGTGGTGTTGGTTGAGCCGATGGTGCTCATCACATCGCCCTGGGTCACAATGACGATATCACCAGAGACCAGATAGCCTTTGTCGCGCAGCAGGTTTACGGCATCGTGCGCCGCGGCCACGCCGTCATTGGTGCTGTCGAAATGTACCGGCGTCACGCCGCGGTACAGCGCCGTCAGGTTCAGCGTACGTTCGTGACGGGACATGGCGAAGATCGGCAGACCCGAGCTGATACGAGAGGTCATTAGCGCGGTGCGGCCAGATTCGGTCATAGTGATGATCGCGGTAACGCCCTTCAGATGGTTTGCCGCATACATTGCAGACATCGCAATCGCTTCTTCAACATTGTCGAACTGCACGTCCAGACGGTGTTTAGAGACGTTGATGCTTGGGATCTTTTCAGCACCCAGGCAAACACGTGCCATGGCGGCCACGGTTTCTGCCGGATACTGGCCCGCAGCGGTTTCCGCAGAGAGCATTACCGCATCGGTACCGTCCAGCACGGCGTTGGCCACGTCCATCACTTCTGCACGGGTTGGCATCGGGTTGGTGATCATCGATTCCATCATCTGAGTGGCGGTAATCACCGCGCGGTTCAGCTGACGTGCGCGACGAATCAGGGCTTTCTGAATACCCACCAGCTCAGGGTCGCCGATTTCCACACCCAGGTCGCCACGTGCAACCATCACCACGTCAGAGGCAAGGATCACGTCGTCCATAGCATCCTGATCGCAAACGGCTTCCGCACGCTCAACTTTGGCGACGATTTTGGCATCGCAGCCTGCATCACGCGCCAGACGACGCGCATAGTTCAGATCTTCGCCGCAGCGCGGGAAGGAGACAGCCAGGTAGTCAACACCGATCAGCGCAGCAGTCACAATATCCGCTTTATCTTTATCAGTAAGCGCTTCCGCAGAGAGGCCGCCGCCCAGCTTGTTGATGCCTTTATTGTTGGAGAGCGGGCCGCCGACGGTAACTTCGGTGAACACTTTCATGCCTTGAACTTCCAGCACTTTCAGCTGTACGCGGCCGTCATCAAGCAGCAGGATATCGCCAGGTACGACGTCAGCCGGGAGGCCTTTATAGTCGATACCGACTTTTTCTTTATCGCCTTCGCCTTTGCCCAGGTTGGCATCCAGCAGGAATTTGTCGCCGATATTGAGGAAAACTTTCCCCTCTTTAAAGGTGGAGACACGAATTTTTGGACCCTGCAAATCGCCGAGGATCGCAACGTGACGGCCCAGTTTAGCTGCGATTTCACGCACTTTATCGGCACGTAATTTATGGTCTTCTGGCGTACCGTGAGAGAAGTTCATACGCACCACGTTGGCGCCAGCGGCGATAATTTTCTCGAGATTATTATCGCGATCGGTGGCCGGGCCTAAGGTGGTTACGATCTTGGTTCTGCGAAGCCTTCTGGACATGTAATACTCCGTTGACTGAAACAACTTTGGTGTTGCGTGAACATTGAATCGGCCTTCATCTGCTGCAAGGCAGTGGAGAGGGGACCGAATGCCGTAAATCGTTACTTCGTCATTATTCGTGACGTCTTCGTTATCAACTATCGAACATCGCTCTTTATAAGCAATTCTTTATCAAAACGCGATTCCTTCAGCGCTTCCTTGACCCGCTTCAAGTTATCCCGGAATTTTGCCCCACGGCGTAAGGTAAAACCGGTTGCCAGCACGTCAATCACGGTGAGCTGGGCCAGTCGGGAGACCATTGGCATATAAATGTCGGTGTCTTCCGGCACGTCGAGAGTGATCGCCAGCGTCGCCTCACGGGCCAGCGGTGTGCCCGCCGTGGTCAGCGCAATCACCATGGCATCGTTTTCACGGGCCAGCTGCGCCAGTTCTACCTGACTCTTAGTGCGGCCAGTATGCGAAATCAGTACCACGACGTCATCTTCACTGCAATTCATACAGCTCATGCGTTGCAGGACAATGTCATCGGAATAAATCACCGGGACGTTAAAGCGGAAAAATTTGTTCATGGCGTCATGCGCGACGGCCGCCGACGACCCGAGCCCAAAGAAGGCAATTCGCTTGGCCTGGGTGAGTAAATCCACTGCGCGATTCACGGAACTCATGTCCAGAGACTGACGGACGTGGTCAAGCGAAGCCATGGCCGACTCAAAAATTTTCGCGGTGTAGGCATCAACGCTGTCGTCTTCATCCACATTACGATTAACATAAGGGGTGCCGTTAGCCAGACTTTGTGCCAGATGCAGTTTAAAATCAGGAAAGCCGCGCGTTTCCAGGCTGCGGCAGAAGCGATTGACCGTGGGTTCGCTAACACCCGCTTCCTGTGCCAGAGCGGCGATGCTTGAATGAATCGCCTGAGCGGGAGAGGCGAGAATGACCTCGGCCACTTTTCGCTCGGATTTGCTAAGGTGTTCCAGTTGAAACTGGATTTTTTCCAGCATGTTCATGTTAACAGGACGCTCATGGGTGTAAACGATTTCATTAATTGATGAAATCGTGATTCGATTTAGCCGATATTACCCCTGTGGCTTCCATTAAGGGTAACAATCGACGAGATAATGTTGTTGTTTTTTTTCATTACTTGATCGATGTCGGGTTTTGCTATGACCCTGTTGCGCAAAGAAACGACGGTTGTTGCGTCATTAAGCCGTCGAAATCACCCGAAGGGTGAAAAATCGCGGTATCGCACGCGACGATAAGCGCTAATGGTTTCGGGAATGACGTAAAAGCAGTACAGTGCATTGTAATAAAATTACAACGATACCTGGCAGAAGTACCAGGTGATCCAACTGAGGAGAATGACATGGCGGTAACGCAAACAGCCCAGGCATGTGACCTGGTCATTTTCGGCGCGAAAGGCGATCTTGCACGCCGAAAATTGCTGCCTTCCCTGTATCAACTGGAGAAAGCGGGCCAAATTCATCCGGATACGCGTATCCTGGGTGTTGGGCGCGCCGACTGGGACAAGGACGCTTATACCAAAGTCGTCCGCGAGGCGCTCGAAACTTTCATGAAGGAAAAAATTGATGAAAGTTTGTGGGATACCCTGAGCGGTCGTCTCGATTTCTGCAACCTTGACGTGAATGACGTCAGCGCATTCGCTCGCTTGGGCGCGATGCTGGATCAGAAAAACCGTGTCACCATTAACTATTTCGCCATGCCGCCAAGCACCTTCGGCGCCATCTGCAAAGGCCTGGGCGAAGCCAAACTGAACGCCAAACCGGCGCGCGTCGTGATGGAGAAGCCGTTGGGTACGTCCCTGGCAACCTCGCGTGAAATCAACGACCAGGTGGGCGAGTTCTTTGAAGAGTGCCAGGTCTACCGTATTGACCACTATCTCGGTAAAGAGACGGTGCTGAACCTGCTGGCGCTGCGTTTTGCTAACTCCCTGTTTGTGAACAACTGGGACAACCGCACCATCGACCACGTGGAAATCACCGTGGCGGAAGAGGTGGGGATTGAAGGCCGCTGGGGTTACTTTGACCAGGCCGGTCAGATGCGCGACATGATCCAGAACCACCTGCTGCAGATTTTGTGCATGATTGCCATGTCTCCTCCGTCCGATCTGACGGCGGACAGCATCCGTGACGCCAAAGTGAAAGTGCTGAAGTCGCTGCGCCGCATCGACCGCTCCAACGTGCGCGAGAAGACCGTTCGCGGCCAGTACACCGCCGGGTTTGCGCAAGGTAAAAAAGTGCCTGGCTACCTGGAAGAAGAGGGCGCGAACAAGTCCAGCAACACCGAGACGTTCGTGGCCATCCGCGTGGACATCGACGACTGGCGCTGGGCGGGGGTTCCGTTCTACCTGCGCACCGGTAAGCGTCTGCCTGCGAAATGTTCCGAAGTGGTTGTCTACTTTAAGAACCCGGAACTGAACCTGTTCAAAGAGTCCTGGCAGGAGCTGCCGCAGAACAAACTGACCATTCGTCTGCAGCCGGACGAGGGCGTGGACATCCAGATCCTCAACAAAGTGCCGGGCCTGGATCACAAACACAACCTGCAGACCACCAAGCTGGATCTGAGCTACTCCGAAACCTTTAACCAGACGCACCTGGCCGATGCGTACGAGCGTCTGCTGCTGGAAACCATGCGCGGTATCCAGGCGCTGTTCGTGCGTCGCGATGAGGTGGAAGAGGCGTGGAAATGGGTCGACTCCATCACCGAAGCCTGGGCTGCCGATCAGGATGCGCCAAAACCGTATCAGGCGGGCACATGGGGACCTGTCGCGTCGGTGGCAATGATCACCCGTGATGGCCGCTCCTGGAACGAGTTTGAGTAAGATAATCCGCTAGCCCGAAAGTGTTATTTTACCGGTAACATGATCTAACACAGCTCGTGGCACAATTTTCAACTTTTAAGCTCCGCGTGGATTCACCCGCGGAGCTTTTTTTATTACACTGCCGGAAGTGATTTTGCCCCTGAGCTCCGGACAGCAAGCGTTTCAGCGTTGTTAACAACTGCCAGCGACTTTGTAAACTCCCGAGCCCGGACAGATAAATGAGAGGAGCTTTTATGAATCCGACATTGTTACGCGTAACACAGCGCATTATTGAGCGCTCGAAAGAGACCCGTTCGGCCTACCTCGCCCGGATTGAACAGGCGAAGAGCAACACCGTTCACCGTTCCCAGCTGGCCTGCGGTAACCTGGCGCACGGCTTCGCCGCCTGCCAGCCTGACGATAAAGCGTCGCTGAAAAGCATGTTGCGTAACAATATCGCCATCATTACTGCCTATAACGATATGCTTTCCGCGCACCAGCCCTATGAGGTCTACCCGGACATCATCCGTAAAGCGCTGCACAGCGTGAGTGCGGTCGGCCAGGTGGCGGGTGGGGTACCCGCCATGTGCGACGGCGTGACGCAGGGTCAGGACGGTATGGAGCTCTCCCTGCTGAGCCGTGAAGTCATTGCCATGTCCGCGGCGGTGGGCCTGTCACACAACATGTTTGATGGCGCGCTCTATCTCGGCGTATGCGACAAGATTGTTCCGGGCCTGGTGATGGCCGCGCTGTCGTTTGGTCATCTGCCTGCGATCTTCGTGCCGTCGGGCCCAATGGCAAGCGGCCTGCCGAACAAAGAAAAAGTGCGCATTCGCCAGCTGTACGCGGAAGGAAAAGCAGATCGTCAGGCGCTGCTGGAAGCGGAAGCTGCATCCTACCACGCGCCGGGCACCTGTACGTTCTACGGTACCGCGAACACGAACCAGATGGTGGTGGAGTTTATGGGGATGCAACTGCCGGGCTCGTCGTTTATCCAGCCGGACGCACCGCTGCGCAAGGCGCTGACCGAGGCCGCGGCCCGTCAGGTCACGCGTCTGACCGGAAACGGCAACGAATGGATGCCGATGGGCAAAATGGTCGACGAAAAAGTTATCGTCAACGGAATTGTTGCGCTGCTGGCCACCGGCGGTTCGACCAACCACACCATGCACCTGGTGGCCATGGCGCGTGCGGCGGGCATTCTGATTAACTGGGATGACTTCTCCGAGATCTCTTCCGTGGTGCCGTTGATGGCGCGCCTGTATCCAAACGGTCCGGCGGACATCAACCACTTCCAGGCCGCAGGCGGCGTACCGCTGCTCATGCGCGAGCTGCTGAAGGGCGGTCTGCTGCATGAAGATGTTAACACCGTAGCGGGCTTTGGCCTGCAGCGCTACACCCAGGAGCCATGGCTGAACAACGGCGAGCTGGACTGGCGCGAAGGGGCGACCGCATCTCTTGATGCGCAGGTTATCGCCACCATCGACAAACCTTTCTCTCCTCACGGTGGCACAAAGGTGCTGAGCGGTAACCTCGGTCGCGCGGTAATGAAGACCTCTGCCGTACCGGAAGAGAACCAGATTATCGAAGCGCCAGCGGTGGTATTTGAAAGCCAGCACGACGTATTACCTGCCTTTGACGCCGGTCTGCTCGACAAAGACTGCGTGGTAGTGGTGCGTTATCAGGGGCCTAAAGCCAACGGGATGCCAGAATTACATAAACTTATGCCACCACTTGGTGTATTATTGGACCGCCGTTTCAAAATTGCACTGGTGACCGATGGACGCCTCTCTGGCGCCTCAGGTAAAGTGCCATCAGCTATCCACGTGACGCCGGAAGCGTACGACGGTGGCCTGCTGGCGAAAGTGCGTGACGGTGACATGATCCGCGTTAACGGTCAGACAGGCGAGTTAACCCTGCTGGTGGATGACGCCGAGCTGGCGGCACGTCAGCCCCATATTCCTGACCTGAGCGCGTCGCGCGTGGGAACAGGACGCGAAATGTTTGGCGCACTGCGTGAGAACCTCTCCGGTGCTGAGCAGGGCGCAACCTGTATTACGTTTTAAGACGACTTGATTTTAACGATCTGGCGAGAGAAGACTCTGATGAAAAACTGGAAAACAAGTGCAGAAGCAATCCTGACCACTGGCCCTGTCGTGCCGGTTATCGTGGTAAACAAGCTGGAGCACGCTGTACCGATGGCGAAAGCGCTGGTTGCGGGCGGCGTTCGCGTTCTGGAAGTGACCCTGCGTACCGCCTGCGCGATGGATGCCATTCGCGCGATTGCCAAAGAAGTGCCGGACGCCATTATCGGTGCGGGTACCGTAACGAACGCAAAACAGCTGGCTGAAGTGACCGAAGCGGGCGCACAGTTTGCCATCAGCCCGGGCCTGACCGAGTCGCTGCTGAAAGCCGCGACCGAAGGCACTATTCCGCTGATCCCGGGCATCAGCACCGTCTCTGAACTGATGCTGGGCATGGACTACGGTCTGAAAGAGTTCAAATTCTTCCCGGCGGAAGCGAACGGCGGCACCAAAGCGCTGCAGGCGATTGCCGGTCCATTCTCTCAGGTACGCTTCTGCCCGACGGGCGGTATCTCTCCTGCCAACTACCGTGACTACCTGGCGCTGAAAAGCGTGCTGTGCATCGGTGGCTCATGGCTGGTTCCGGCGGATGCGCTGGAAGCGGGCGACTGGGATCGCATCACCAAACTGGCTCGCGAAGCGGTAGAAGGCGCGAAGCAGTAAGTCATTCGCCGCATGAAAAACGGGCCTTTCGGCCCGTTTTTTTATCCCGTTACCTTAACGCTTGCTGCGGCCGCTTTCGCTCTCGCCACGGCGTCATCAACGTTATCTCCGGTGGCTAACGCCACGCCAAGACGACGGGTTCCGTCGATCTCCGGCTTGCCGAACAAACGGACCTGCAACCCGGCACCCACCGCCGCGTCGACGTTATCAAACGTAACGTTCTGGCTGGTTAACTGCGGCAGGATCACCGCCGAGGCGGCCGGGCCGTACTGACGGATACCGCCGACGGGCAGGCCGAGGAAGGCGCGCACGTGCAGGGCGAACTCGGAGAGATCCTGCGAAATCAGCGTGACCATGCCGGTGTCATGCGGGCGCGGGGAGACCTCGCTGAAAATCACCTCATCACCGCACACAAACAGCTCCACGCCAAACAGGCCATAGCCGCCCAGCGCCAGGACGGTTTTACGGGCGATCGCCTGCGCACGCTCCAGCGCCAGGGCGCTCATCTGCTGCGGCTGCCAGGATTCGCGGTAATCGCCATCTTCCTGGCGGTGGCCAATCGGGTCGCAGAAATGGACGCCGTCAACGGCGCTGACGGTCAGCAGGGTGATCTCGAAATCAAACTTCACCACCCCTTCAACGATCACGCGACCGGCGCCTGCGCGGCCACCCTGCTGGGCATACTCCCACGCCTTGTCCAGCGTGCTGCTGTCGCGGATAAAGCTCTGTCCTTTACCGGAGGAGCTCATCACCGGCTTAACGATGCACGGGTAACCAATCTCCTCAACGGCTTGCAGGAATGCGGCTTTATCGCCAGCAAAACGATAGCTCGACGTGGGCAACCCGAGCTCTTCTGCCGCCAGACGACGAATGCCTTCGCGGTTCATGGTCAGCTTTGCGGCTTTCGCGCAGGGCACCACGCGCTGGCCTTCCTGCTCAAGCGCAATCAGCGTGTCGGTGGCGATGGCTTCAATTTCCGGTACAACGAAATCAGGCTTCTCGCGTGAAATCAGCTCACGAAGGGCATCGCCGTCCAGCATGTTAATCACATAAGAACGATGGGCGACGTGCATGGCGGGTGCATCGGCGTAGCGGTCTACGGCAATGACTTCCACGCCTAAACGCTGGCACTCAATGGCGACCTCTTTTCCCAGCTCGCCCGATCCCAACAGCATCACTCGCGTCGCCGCAGGTCGCAGCGCGGTTCCTAAACGAATCATAACAATCCCCCTGAAAAAGTTGCGGGCAGTATAAACGAAAACGTTTGCGTCTGTCTTGTGCACGGCCAGGTGAGGGGAGAAGAAATTTGCGCTTCTTTAGCCCGCCCAGACATTTCCTGACGCCTGCTCGCTTACGCTGTGGAACATGTTCACCGTTAAGTGAGGGAAACCATGTCTGGCTGGCTAAATCAATTGCAATCACTGTTAGGGCAGAAAACGTCGTCTTCCGGCGAGCGGGATCTCAGCAAACTGCTGGTGCCCGGGGCGCTCGGCGGGCTGGCAGGCCTGCTGGTCGCGAATAAATCCTCGCGCAAGCTGCTGGCAAAGTACGGGACAGGCGCGCTGCTGGCCGGTGGGGGCGCCATTGCGGGCACCGTCCTGTGGAATAAATACAAGGACAGGGTCCGGACCGCGCACAGCGATGAACCGCACTACGGCGAGCACACCTCGCCGCTGGATCTGCGTACCGAAAGGCTCATTCTTGCGCTGGTTTTTGCCGCGAAAAGTGACGGACATATCGACGATAAGGAACGGCTGGCGATCGAACAGCAGCTTCGCGAAGCCGGCGTCGAAGAGAAGGGCAGAGCGCTGGTGGCGCAGGCCATCGAACAGCCCCTGGATCCGCAGCGTCTGGCGCAAAGCGTGAAAAATGAGGAAGAGGCGCTTGAACTCTATTTCCTCAGCTGTGCCGCCATCGATATCGATCACTTTATGGAGCGGAGCTACCTTAACGCCCTGGGCGATGCGTTAAAGATCCCACAAGACGTGCGCGAAGGCATTGAGCGGGATATTCGGGAACAAAAACAGGCGTTACAGGGATAGTTCTCGCCGTTGCGACCCTGTTTCGCTTGCATCATGCGTGGGTTTTGCCAACCTTATAGGGTGTAAAACGAAAAAGAATGACGACATGCCACCGAAAGCCCGACGTATACCTTATGCGATCACCACGCATGGCGATACGCGTATAGACAACTATTACTGGCTACGGGACGATTCGCGCTCCCGGCCAGAGGTGCTCGACTACCTGCACGAGGAAAACGACTATGGCCGCAAGGTCATGTCCAGCCAGCAGACGCTTCAGGACCAGCTGCTGAATGAAATGGTGCAGCGTATTCCTCAGCGCGATATCTCCGCGCCCTGGACCAAAAATGGCTATCGCTATCGCCATATTTATGAGCCCGGCAACGAGTATCCCATCTACCAGCGTCAGTCGGTCCTGAGCGCCGAATGGGATGCGTGGGATATTCTGCTGGATGCCAACCAGCGCGCGGCCCACAGCGAGTTTTATACTCTGGGCGGCATGTCCATTTCGCCGGATAATGCGGTGATGGCGCTGGCGGAGGATTATCTCTCCCGTCGCCAGTACGGCCTGCGTTTTCGCAATCTGGACACCGGCAACTGGTATCCGGAAATGCTGGAAAACGTCTCCCCGGATTTTGTCTGGGCGAATGATTCCGAGACGGTGTACTACGTCAAAAAGCACGCCTCTACGCTGCTGCCCTATCAGGTATGGCGGCATACCATCGGAACGGACTCCGCAGACGACGAGCTGGTCTATGAAGAGAAAGACGAAACGTTTTATGTCAGCCTGCATAAAACCTCTTCGCGCCATTATGTGATTATCTTCCTGGCCAGCGCCACGACGTCGGAAGTCCTGCTGCTGGATGCCGAACTGCCGGACGCCCAGCCGCTCTGTTTTCTGCCGCGCCGAAAGGATCATGAGTACAGCCTGGATCACTTCCAGCACAGCTTTTATCTGCGCTCGAATCGCGAGGGTAAAAACTTTGGCCTCTATAAAACCAAAGTACGCGATGAGCGCAAGTGGGAGGTGCTTATCCCCGCGCGGGATCAGGTGATGCTGGAAGGGTTTACCCTGTTCACCGACTGGCTGGTGGTGGAGGAGCGCCAGCGCGGGCTGACCAGCATCCGGCAAATCAACCGCAAAACGCGGGAAGTGGTGGGGATCGCGTTCGACGACCCGGCCTATGTGACGTGGATTGGGTTCAATCCCGAACCCGAATCATCGCGGCTGCGCTACGGCTATTCATCCATGACCACACCGGACACCCTGTTTGAGCTGGACATGGATACCGGGCAGCGTCAGGTGATAAAGCAGACCGAGGTTAAAGGGTTTGAGTCCGAAAACTACCGCAGCGAGCACCTGTGGGTCACCGCCCGGGATGGCGTCGAGGTCCCCGTCTCGCTCGTCTATCACAAAGCCCATTTCCAGAAAGGCAAAAACCCGATCCTGGTGTACGGCTACGGCTCCTACGGCTCCAGCATGGATGCTGATTTCAGCAGCAGCCGTTTAAGCCTGCTCGACCGCGGCTTTGTTTTCGCCATCGCCCATATTCGCGGCGGCGGTGAGCTGGGGCAGCACTGGTATGAGGACGGGAAATTCCTGAAAAAGAAAAACACCTTCAATGATTACCTCGACGTCTGCGATGCGCTGATTGATCAGGGCTATGGCGATCCGAAACTCTGCTTTGGCATGGGCGGCAGCGCGGGCGGTATGCTGATGGGGGCGGTTATCAACCAGCGTCCCGAACGCTTTAAGGGGATTGTCGCGCAGGTGCCGTTTGTCGATGTGGTGACGACCATGCTCGATGAATCCATTCCGCTGACGACCGGGGAGTTTGAAGAGTGGGGGAATCCGCAGGATGAGATTTACTACCGCTATATGAAAACGTACAGCCCTTACGATAACGTCGAGGCGAAAGCCTATCCCCACATGCTGGTCACCACCGGTCTGCATGACTCTCAGGTGCAGTACTGGGAGCCGGCAAAATGGGTGGCGAAACTGCGGGAGCTGAAAACCGACGACAACCTGCTGCTGCTGTGTACCGACATGGATTCCGGACACGGCGGGAAATCGGGACGATTTAAATCGTATGAAGGGGTGGCGCTGGAATACGCCTTCCTGATTGGCCTGGCGCAGGAGACGCTGCCAGGCCGTGCAGAGCGTTAAGCTTCTCCCAGATAGTGCTTTAGCGTCAGGCGCAGTTCCGGGCTCATTTTGTCAAGGTTGTTATACAGCCAGCGCAAATAGCCCGGGTCTTTATCCGCAATATCCGACACCGCTCTGCCCCGGTATTTACCAAAGGTAAACGTGGTCAGCAGTGCGGGACGGCCGGTGATGGTCGCCATATCATCCGGCGTCCAGCCTGAGGTGTTCATAATATCGATGAGTAGCGCGGCGGTGATATAGCAGTCGTACAGGGCGCGGTGATGATGAAGCCCCTCAGGCGTGCGGACGCTGAGCTTGCGGGACTTGTACAGCGCCATGTTGCTGTATTTAATGCCTGGCCAGAGGCGACGCGCCAGCTTCATGGTACAAATCCATTCCCCCGGCATCTCAGGGAGCACCCGGCGGTCAAAACTGGCGTTATGCGCGACGTACCACGGGCTACCGTAATAGTGGGGAATGATCTCCTCGATCCACGGCTTGTCCGCCACCATCGATTCGGTAATGCGATGGATAGCCATCGCCTGAGGGCTGATGGGGCGGTCAGGACGCACCAGATGGCTCATTGGGTTGACGATTTTACCATCAACCACGTCGACAGAGGCCACTTCCACAATTCCGCCCTGAAGATCGCAAGTTTCGGTATCGATGACGCGCAGCATTGAACACTCCTGAGCTTAAAACGCCTAGCCTAAAGGAATGATATCGCCTTGCCAACCCTCTCCGCCGAGCGTGCCGGTCAACAGCAGCTCGCCCTTATCCGCGCGAACGATCAGCTGGCCTTTTTCATCCCACAGCGCGCTACCGCCGCAGGCGTTCGCCATCAGCACCGCTATGGCATATTTATGCGCGAAGCGCTGCAGGGTACTGATGGACTGCCGCCAGCGGTTATCCTCCACTGACTGACAGCTGGTAAACAGCGACGCTCTGGGATCGAGATTGGGGGAATCGGCATGCGCATCAATAATGCTGAGCTGTTTCTCTCCCGGCACCAGGCTGGCTCCGCCACCTTGCGGGTAGCGAAGGATGCGTTGACGAGCTGGGGTGAAGAGCGCGAGACCTTTCTGGCGCTGACCATCCCGCTCCACGGGGAGCCCGGCAATCACGGTTATCCGGTAACGATGCGCCGCGTCGAGCAGCGGTTCCAGCTGGGCGTCGCCGGGTGGGAGAGGTAACGCAGTCGTTCCCGAGCCTGTTAATGACAGTTCAGGAAACACCAGCAGATCGCACCCCTGCCGTGCTGCTTCGGCGATGAAGCGCAGGTGGTGCGTGATATGGTCATCGACACTCTGATGCTGCCCGCTATACTGGGCCGCCGCTATATTCCAATGTGACATCGTGACTTCCTTATACACTGAGTCGCAGGGATTTAAGAATACACCTAAATTTATCAGGGTTTTCTTATCCTGCCAGATTCAGCGTAAGGAAGTGTAACGGCTCGTTAAGCTTATTTAACTTTAGGTTCGTACGGTAAACGGGAGAGGTTGACCGAGGCGAGACGGTGGGCGATGAGTCTTTCGCGAAACCAGTCGCGCAGATGGGCGGGCTGTTCCCGTTCAACGACTTCAGCCACGACAGGCATGTTGTAACGCTCTTTAAACGCGACGCCAGCGGCAGCGAGATCGACATTCACTTTATCCATCTCGTCCTGTGGAAGGGTGGCCAGATTGATCTTCATTACCTTCTCCTTTTTATGCGGCGGCAACGTTACCGCGATTGCACGACGATGACAAGCGGAGGCAGGATGATCCTCGACTCGTTTATTATACAGCGTTATTCTTTAGCATACAGACATAACAAAAAGGAATGATTGCGATGGGTTTCTCCGCTTCCCGCGCGGTATGCGCACTGGTTTTTCTGGCCTCTACAATGATGACCCCCTCCGTGCTGGCGCATGCGCACCTTAAGCAGCCGATCCCGGCAGCGGACAGCGTGGTGAGCGCTCCGCAGGCACTGACGCTGAATTTTTCAGAAGGCATCGAACCGGGATTTAGCGGTGTGGTGGTGACGGATGCGCAAAAGCAGGTCATCAAAACGGGAACCGCCACGCGCGACGAAAAGAACAAGGCGCAGCTCACCGTTCCGCTGGACCAAACGCTGACGCCAGGGACGTACCAGGTAGACTGGCATGTCGTCTCTGTAGACGGTCATAAAACCAAAGGTAGCTATCACTTTAGCGTGAAATAGCATGCTGGCGCTGTGTTATATCGGGTTGCGCTTTATCCATTTCGGGGCGCTGATGCTGATTTTTGGCAACGCGCTTTACAGCGTCTGGTTTGCGCCTTCCTCTCTCCAGCGGCTGATGTCCCGACGTTTCCAGCTGCAGCAGAAAGTGGCGGCTTTTGTGAGCCTGGCGGCTGCACTCCTGATGTTTATGCTTCAGGGCGGGCAGATGGGTAACGGCTGGGGCGATGTATTTGCCCCACAGGTCTGGTCCGGCGTAATGAGGACACAGTTTGGCGGCGTCTGGCTGTGGCAAATGATTCTCGCTGCGATGACGGTCGCTGCAGCATGGCTCGCGCCGCTGAAAGGTTCGCGGCTGCTGCTGCTCGCCATGGGGCAGCTTATCCTGCTGGCGGGGGTAGGGCACGCGGCGATGAACGACGGTCCGATGGGGGCGTTGCAGCGCCTTAATCACGCTTTTCACCTGATCTGTGCTGCTACCTGGCTTGGCGGATTACTGCCCCTGCTGCTCTGCATGCGTCTGGCGAAAGGGCGCTGGCAGAATGCCGCCATCTATACCATGATGCGCTTCTCGCGCGTGGGCCATTATGCGGTCGCGGGCGTGCTGCTCAGCGGAGCGATCAATGCGCTCATGATACTGGGCGTCCATATTCCCTGGCAGGCTGACTACGTGCAGTTTTTGTTGTTCAAATGTGCGCTGGTGGCGTTGATGGTGGTAATTGCGCTGGCAAATCGGTATTTTCTGGTGCCACGGTTTCGTCCGGAGACCGGGCGAGCACAACA
Organism: Enterobacter sp. PL1; assembly: GCF_945957325.1. Classification (NCBI taxonomy): domain Bacteria; kingdom Pseudomonadati; phylum Pseudomonadota; class Gammaproteobacteria; order Enterobacterales; family Enterobacteriaceae; genus Enterobacter; species Enterobacter sp. PL1. Next base: position 147,796 of record NZ_CAMFKT010000005.1, on the reverse strand, counting down.
GATTTTTATCAGGATGACACAGGCAGAAGTGGTGCTGGGGGCGCTGGTACTGGCAACGGTCAGTCTGTTCGCCACCTGGGAACCCTTCTGACAAGGTTAAATATCATATGAAAAAGACAGTACTTTCTCTCATATTGCTGGCCTGCACGGGGAGCGCGTTTGCCGCACCGCAGGTTATCACCGTCAGCCGTTTTGAAGTGGGTAAGGACAAATGGGCCTTCAACCGTGAAGAGGTGATGCTGACCTGCCGTCCGGGCCATGCGCTGTACGCGATTAACCCGAGCACGCTGGTGCAATACCCGTTAAATGAAACCGCCGAGCAGCAGGTGGCCAGCGGCAAGAGCAGCGGCCAGCCGATTAGCATCATTCAGATCGATGACCCGGCGAATCCGGGACAGAAAATGAGCCTGGCCCCGTTTATCGAGCGCGCCGACAAGCTCTGCTAACGTTCAGGTTTCCAATAAAAAACCGCAGATGCTTGCGAAAGCACTGCGGTTTTTCACATTTTATGATGCTCTGGCGCTTTTTTTCCGACCGCTTTAGCTGTGGACTGGAAAACCTGGCGTCGTCATCTATTCTTAAAAGGCAAGGCGACTTAGCCTGCATTAATGCCAACTTTTAGCGCACGGCTCTCTCCCAAGAGCCATTTCCCTGGACCGAATACAGGAATCGTATTCGGTCTCTTTTTATCTGTTTGTTTCTCAAGAGTTTTTCGGTCTTTACACGAAATGCCCCGAGAATTACTCGAATATTCCATATCCTGTCTAAACCATAACATAATCTGCACCGCGTACGTCCAGGTATTTTTTGGTCATTGTTAAATTTTTGTGGCCGAGCAAGCATTGAGCAAATTCCTCTCCGCGCTCCTTTTCATAGGGTCTGTTCGCGAGGCTTCTGCTCTCATGGAAAGGTGGCGAGTTAGGTCCGAATTTCAACCCGGGCGAACCCCTTATCTCTCGAACGCCCGGGGAAGACCGTCAGGAGTTAGCGGTCCAGGTTTTCTTTCTCCGCGGAGCGGGGTTCGAACATTTGGATAAAATAAGTTGGGTAAATCCAAAATCTGCCGATATGTTAAGAGATATTTTTAGGGAATGGCGTCCATGAAAACAAAGAATTTACTCCTGTTTATACTCTTAACTGTGGCCCAGTGCAGTCATGCTCAAGAACAATACAATTTTGAAGCTGTAAAACCAGCAGTGATTGAATTCTTTAAGCGCGGGGCAGGAAATCCTGATAGTTGCAATGTGTTCAAAGAGCAGCTTGCAAAAAATTTTGAAGATAAGCAAACAAGGAAAATGATGATTGGTTTCTGTGACAGCGACTTAGATACAACCAAGCCAGTTTCTTTTACGGAAATGTCATTACATCATTCTGAAGGGCATCTCTATGTTTGCGGTATTCTCTCTGGTGAGACTCAACTAGGCCGAAAAATAGGTGCTCGTTTTATTGCTGCCGAACCATATCATTTGGTTCTGGGCTTCAAGTATTCACGACGACCGATAGCTTACGCAACTGATGATAAATTTCTGGTCGATGAAGTTCGATCTCAGATTAAAGCATTTAATGAACTTTATGCAAAAGCATGTAACTGAATTAAAGCTCTCTGCTTGTTCTTCAGTTCGATAATATTTTGGAACTTAGCGCACAACGACATTCAGACCGAATGGATGTATTGGTAAGCATTAAAAACCCGTATTTGACGGGTTTTTAATGCTTAAGTATTTGAATGATAAAAGGTTAATTGTGGTGTAAAAGAAATCGTTTTCGAACGCTACCTTTACGATACAGAGCATCCCTTGAGAACTTTTTTGTAATTCACAACACGGCATAGCTAAATTCAGCCCGTTTGCCTGCCTTGTTAATTTTTCTATTGCAATTCAACAAAGCGCGTGCGGGGTCTAAAAGTGCGACTTAACCGACGCCTCAATTTCATCAAGCAGCTCAAAACGACGGCGGTATTCAGCGCGTTTTTTACTGGCAATCTCTTCAAGCGATTTACGCGCCATCTGTAGCGGCAGCTGCCAGCAGAAGGCTGAGAGCTTTTTACCGTCCAGAGAGGCCCAAAATTCATCATAGCTGGCGTGGAAATGGCGGCCTTTGCTGAGGCGATAGCGCAGCGCACGGAATACGTGGCCCTCATCGCTGACGGCAAAAATCGCCCGGACGGAGGACTGTGCAGCCAGCTGGAAAAGCACTTCCATCAACACGCGCTTAGGGAACAAACCGTGGCAGGCGCGGGTGGCCTGTTTAATAACGTCACGCGTTACGCTGCGGCGGGGGCCCTGGAGCCCACCGATGACCATGACCTGTTGCCCATTGCTGCGCGCGACGCTAAAGGTCAGGCTGGCCAGCAGCGTATCCTCGTTGTCGCGAAGCCAAAGCGTGCTTTCGCCTTCACGCTCGGCTTTCCCCGCAGAGGACGCATTAACCGTATAGATAACTCCGTCTTTTGCATGGAACTGCGCAACGGGCTTCTCCTGTGGGCTGGTCAGTGCCAGGGCGAGGCCGCTCTCTTTCAGGCTATCAATCCAGTAATAATGGCTAACGATCGCGTCGGCGCGATCGTTAGCCGTCAAACCGCGCATCAGGTACTGCCGGTGGGTTTTGCTCGGCAACGTAATTTGAGAGGCCAGAAGTCTGTCGAAATCGTCGCGACCAGAAAGCGCCTCCAGCATGCGATGGGTAGAAGACCAGAACACCAGCGAACGTAACAGGAACTTCAGGCGATATTCGCGCTTGCGCCAAATCGGCCCCGGGACGCGTTTGCCGTTCACCAGCTCAGAAATAATATTTGTGCGATGCGGATAGAAAACATCGTTATGCAGGTGCGTATTAGACACGTGAAGACCCCTCTTTTTTTATACCCTTATTCTAAAGAGCCAGGAAAAAGGGATTAATAGCGCGAGGATCTTTATTTCTGTTTGGTTTACCGTTTGTTTCACTTCGTGAGGACCACGCCCGGCTGTTGCCCTTTCTGTGGCGGCTATACTGTTAAAAGGAGGGGCTATGTATCAGCGAATTGAAGGTGGAATGTGGCGTCACGTCTGGGTGGTCAGCGATATACATGGCTGTTATCAGCGGCTTATGGATGAGCTTAAACGCCGTCATTTTAATCCGTATGAGGATTTGCTTATTTCCGTTGGGGATATGATCGATCGCGGTCCGGACAGCGTTAAATCATTACAGCTTATCAATGAAAAATGGTTTCGTGCCGTCCGGGGCAACCATGAGCAAATTGCGCTCGACAGTCTGGATAATAACGATTTTTCACTCTGGACAATGAATGGCGGAATATGGTTCAGGCAACTTGAACGGGACCAGCAACAGCTTGCGCTATCGTTGCTCGAGGCCTGTCACGATTTACCGCATATCATCGAGATAATCTGTGCGAACGGTCTGAACGTGATTGCCCATGCGGATTATCCGGCAGCGGAATACCGCTGGCAAAAACCGGTGAGCGCCCAGCGCGTTTTATGGGATCGCGATCGGTTGATGGGGTTTATGGTGGGTAAAGGGCAGGGCATTAGCGGTGCGGATCATTTCTGGTTCGGACATACGCCCGTCGACAGAAGGTATGATTTTGACAATCTCCACTACATTGATACGGGCGCCGTATTTGACGGTTACTTTACGCTGGCGCAGCTGCAGTAATAAATAACCCGCCTTCGGGCGGGTTCTCTTTAGGTCAGGCAAGACGCATGACCCAGGCATCGGTTTTACTATCGTAATGCTCACGGTAAAGAACAGAATGTTCGCCATCAAGTATTGCCGGGACGCTGGTGTCTGCATCCCATGCATCGAGCTGCATGCACAAATCCGGGTCGGATTTGCAGGGAATACTTAACGTTCGATCGCCTTGCGCTTCGCCGCGCAGTTCTGCGTCGTCGATCTCAAAAGCGCCAATACGCACGCTGGTTTTCGTCATAGTGCTCTCCGGGTCGGTTGTCAAAATCTGGTATGACCAGTACGGCCACCCATTTTTGATCGTAGACAAGGAGAGCAAAATCGCCAGTAAAAAAATGCGCTTTTTTTCAGGCCGTGCGATCGTTACCGGTAAACAGTCGTCCATCCCGGACCAGCTCGCGCGGATAGCTGTTTTTCAGTCGTGAACCGACTTTTTTTGCCAGCCCGAGCGGGTATCCCTGATACGTCACGATCACTTCATCGCCTGATGGCGTGCTGTCAGGATAGACATCGCGACCACGGTACCACTCTTCGGCTTCCTGATGCGTCAGGGCAAAGGTATTCTCGTGCCCGGCAAGGGCGATGACGGCCTCATGCTGCCAGCGATAGCCTTTATTATGCACTTCCGCCAGGCGGATTCCGATTCGGGAAAAACGGACCTTTCCGATGAGCGGTTCGATCTCAGCCGGGAACAGCCATACCTCTTTATCACGGATCCAGAGGTGCAGGCTCTCATCCCAGACCAGGCCAATTTTTTCGGCGGCGGCGACAAGCTGTGCTGCATCGCGACCTTTGAGGGGGGCAAACGGGAAGTTGCCGACCTTGAATTTGGGTGCGGGCAGGGGAGCAACCGCCTGCGTTTTACGCAGACGTGCCACAAAGAAGCCTTCGCAGTCGTAAATCTGCGGGAATACGTGGAGGAAACCCTCCTGCGTAATCGCCTCCTGTGCCGAGGCAAACAGATCGTTAAGCGGCAGGAATTCGACCGCATCCGGGTATTGCGCTTTCAGCCACAGGCAGACGTCTTCGTTTTCATCGCGGTTTAAGGTGCACGTTGAATAGACCAGCGTGCCGCCAGGGCGAAGGGCATGGAATGCGCTCTCGATCAGCTCCCGCTGCGTGGCGGCGATCTCAATGTTGCTTTCCACGGACCAGTTCTTTAACGCATCGGGATCTTTACGCACCACCCCTTCGCCGGAGCAGGGGGCGTCCAGCAGAATGGCGTCGAAGGCTTCCGGCAGGGCAGCGCCAAACACGCGGCCGTCGAAGTGCGTCAGGGCAACGTTATGAATACCGCAGCGGCTGATGTTGGCATGCAATACCTTCACGCGGCTGGCGGAAAACTCGTTGGCGAGGATCGCGCCGCGGTTACCCATACGGGCGGCAATCTGCGTGGTTTTTGAGCCGGGCGCCGCGGCCACATCCATCACGCGCTCGGGCGCATTGCCATCGGCGAACAGGGCTGCCACCGGCAGCATCGAGCTGGCTTCCTGGATATAGAACAGACCACTCAGATGTTCCGCGGTGCTTCCCAGCGGCACGGCGTCTTCGTCATCGCGCTCGATCCAGAACCCCTCAGCGCACCACGGTACCGGCGTAAGCTGCCAGCTGTAGGGCGCGACCAGCGCCAGAAAATCCTCGACGCTGATTTTCAGCGTGTTGACGCGAATACTGCGGCGTAACGGACGCTGGCAGGCGGCGATAAAATCGTCTAACGACAGGTGAGAAGGAAGCGCCTCGCGCATCTGCGCCAGGAATTGTTCAGGAAGAAATACGGAGTTTTGAGCCACGGGCACACCACAGGGAAAAGTTCAGGTGCGCAGTGTAACATAAAGGCTCCGGTGCGTTGACACCGGAGCCTTGCAGATTAACGCGGCAGGGCGGTTCCCCATTCGCGCCACTCTTTCGGTTCGCTTTCGAGCAGCAGGAAATGTTTACCCGGCTGCGCTTTCGGCGCCAGCGGCGTCCCCGGCGGTGTGGCAAAGGCAATACCGCCGCGAATGAACTGGTTGAAGGTCCCGGTTTTCACCACGCCTCCCGTCAGGCCGAAGTCCAGCGAGTAGCCGGATGCCAGCCAGAACACCGAGTTATTACGCACCAGGTGCTGGTAGCGTTCGCTGATGCGTAGCGCCACCATCACGCGGTCGGAGAGCGTCCCGAGCGTCAGGCCCGTGACCGTACCGACCTCAATGCCTCGGAACAGGACCGGCGTGCCGATGCTCAGCGAGCCGGCTTCCGGCACTTCCACCACGATGCTCAGCCCACCAAGGTAGCGCGAGTCGGTGATCGTGGCTTCCTGCAGCTCGAAATCACGACGGGCATTGCCCTGGCCGGGCTCAACGTTGATGTACGGCTGCAAAATGGTGTCGAGATGCTCAACGCCTGCGGCCGAGATCTGCGGTGTCACCACCGAGAAGCGCGAACCCGCGCGCGCAAACGTCTGCACATATTCCGGGTAGAGCACGGCGGTAGCCTGCACCTCGTTACGCGAGGTGATCAGCGTCAGCTTCTGGATCTGCCCGATATCAATGCCCAGGTAGCGGATGGGCATGCCTTCCGCCAGCTTACCGGCATCAAACGCGTGCAGGGTAATCTGCCCGCCCACTGCGCGGGCGGCGGTCTCGGACGGGAAGAGAATTCGCTTATCGCCTTTACGCAGGTTCGCGCCCGCGCCGCTGAGGTTATCGAAGCTAATCGCCCCGCGCAGCGCGCGTGACAGCGGAGAGGCCTGTACGGTCAGTCCGTTACCGTTCAGCTGCACTTTCGCGCCGCCTTCGGCCCAGAAGACGCTGTTCGGCGTCAGCAGCTTGCGGTACTCCGGCTTGATGTGCAGTTCGATATCAAAGGCGTCGGCACGCGGGCGAACGGTGATCACTTCCCCGACTTCAAACTTGCGATACAGCACCACGGAGCCCGCCTGAACGTCCGGCAGGGTCTCGGCGCTTAACGTCAGCGTGGTGGTAGGAAGATCGCTCAGGCTGTTTTCAACCGCTTTCTCAAGGTTGGCATACAGCGGGTAGCTGTCGCGCACGGGGCCTTTATCCCCCGGCAAAATACGGATGCCGCCGTTCACCCATTCGCTGGCGCTGGCGCCGAGAAACTCCACGCCGTCCAGACCTACCTTCACGTCGACGCGACTGTTCACCACGAATTTACTGTCACCGTGCACCAGCTCTCTGTATTGCGGATCGATGGCGACGGAGAATTGCACCCCATCCGCGGAGAGCTTCCGCTCCAGCACCTGTCCCACCTGCACGCCGTGTAAAATCAACGGCTGACCGGCTTCAATCCCATAGCTTTCTGGCGCATTGAGCGTAACCGTCACGACGCCCGGCTTTTGCAGCAGGGCTTTATCCGCCGGGGCAATCACGAAGCTATTGCTGGGCTGACCTTCCCCGGGGATCAGCTCAAAGGTATTGCCGGTCAGCAGCGTGCTGAGGCTGGTATCGTTCAGGGAGATCTTTGGACTGCGCATTTCGATGCGTGTTTTCTCGCGCAGGAGATCGACCACGCTCGGATCGACCGTCATTTCGCCAGTGACCGATCCGCCCGGGTTGAGCGTCATTTTGGTGAGCTGGCCGACCTGCAGACCCTGATACATCAGCGGCGTTGAACCCGCTTTTAGTCCTTTAGCATCGGGAAGGGCGAGTTTGACAATCACGCCGCGCTGGCTGTGCGCCAGATCGGCGTACAATCCGAACGTGTCATCAGCCGTGGCAGGGCTTGAGTTTTCCGGGGAGTCAAAGGCGATGGCGCCGTTCACCAGTGCTGCCAAACTCTCCAGCTTCACTTTCGCACCGCTCAGGCTGAGGTCGGCATCCACGCCGGACACGTTCCAGAAGCGGCTGCCTTTTTTCACCAGATTGGTGAAGCGGCGCTCGATCAGCACATCAATGGTGACGCCCTGTTTATTCGGGTTAATCGCGTAGTCATACACGCGGCCAACCGGGATCTTACGAAAATAGACCAGGGAGCCGCTGTTCAGGGAACCGAGGTCCGGCGCCTGGAGATGAATCATCAAATCGCCGTTATTGAGGCGGTATTTGGGCTGCGTATCCAGAGCCACAAAGTGATCCTGCGGTTCGCCTTTGCCGGGCATCATGCCGATATAGTTACCGCCGACGAGCGCATCCAGACCGGAAACACCGGCCAGCGAGGCTTTTGGCGTCACCAGCCAGAACTGCGTTTCGCTGCGCAGGGCATCCTGCATGTCAGATTTAATACTGACCCGCACCTGAATCTTGTTCAGCCCTTTTCCAAGGGAGATATCCTGAACCGTACCCACTTCAACCCCCTGGAAGCGTACGGGGGTTCGCCCGGCGACGATGCCGTCGGCGGTCTGGAAATCAATGGTGACGGTACTGCCGCGATCCTCATAGCTTGTCCAGATAAGCCAGCCTGCAATCATCAGGGCGATGACGGGCAGCAACCAGAATGGCGAAATGCGGCGTTTTGTTTTAATTCTCGCTTCAGTCGGCGAAGCGGGGGTTTCCTGACTCATGTGCATCCCAAAGTAAGCGGCTATCCAGCCATTCCACAGCAAGAATAGTCAATATCACCGCAGAGCCGAAATAAAAAGCCGCGGGTCCCATTGTAAAAGCAAGTAACTGATCGCGATTGATGAGCGACATCATCAGCGAAATCACGAACAGATCTAACATTGACCAGCGGCCAATCCAGGTGACGAATCGCAGAAGCAAAATGCGGGTCCGTAAACCTTGTTCACACTTTAAGTGAATGCTGATGAGCAGGGTAATCATCACCACCACTTTGGTAAAGGGAACCAGGATACTGGCAATAAAGACGATTGCCGCCACCCCGACATTGCTGTGCGCAAGGGAGATAATCCCGGAGAGGATAGTATCCTCCTGACGTCCACCATTCACGTAAATGATGGAAATCGGCAGCATATTGGCGGGGATCAGAAACACCAGGGAGGCGATCAGCGCCGCCCAGCATTTTTGCAGGCTGTTATTGCGCCGCAGTCTCAACGGAATGTGGCACCGTGGGCAGCGTCCGCGCGTGTCGGGTAACCCGGTATAGTGGCAACCCAGACAGACGCGCAGATTTTCATCGGGACGCGTGGCGGGGCGCTGAGGGTAGAATCGCTCCCAGAGCTGCTCAACGTTCAGGTGGATCAGCGTCAGGATGCTCAGCAATACCAGACAGATGAAGGCAAAGAGTCCGACGCCGGGCTGCAAAAAGGCGTAGTCCTGCACTTTTATTGACGCAACCCCCACGCCCACCAGATAAATATCCAGCATGACCCACTCTTTGAGCTTATCCAGCATCAGCAGCACCGGGCGAAGGTTCATGCCAAGAATGTTGCCAAACCAGAGATAGGCAATGGCGGCAACCAGCACCAGGGGTGCGCCGACGGTACAGAACAGCACCATCGCGGCGGTGATGGGATCGCCCTGACGGGTCATCTGCCAGATACCCTGCAGCACGTTGGCGTCAATGCGCACGCCGAGCAGGTAGAGTTTTAGCAGCGGCTCACTCCAGGCGAAGGGCATCAGCAGCAGCATGGTAACGGCCATGGCGGCGAGGCGGGTCAACGACCAGTCGCGGCCATCGCGAATTTTGGCGTCACAGCGGGGACAGAAGGCACTTTGGTGCGATTTCATCTTCGGCAACATAAAAAGCGTATCGCACTGGGGGCAACGCTGATAATGTGCACGAGGCAAAGCTTCGCTTACCGTATGGACTGTTATCTTTCTTGTCGGCGTAATTTTGGTTGTTTTTAAGGCCATCAGCTGCGCACAAATAAGTATTGTTGAAAGTTATAATAACTCATGAACGGATTCATCTTGAGCATGAGCGCATTTAATGCTTATTTTAATAGGCTATGCGGTAATTTTGTAAGACAACTAAGTGATTGAATAATGAACAAAACAGAATTCTACGCGGATCTGAACCGCGATTTTAAGGCATTGATGGCGGGTGAGACCAGCTTCTTAGCCACTCTGGCAAATACTAGCGCATTGCTGTTTGAACGTCTCTCTGACGTGAACTGGGCTGGCTTTTACCTTCTGGAAGGTGAAACGCTGGTGCTCGGTCCGTTCCAGGGCAAACTGGCCTGCGTGCGTATTCCGGTAGGGCGTGGCGTATGCGGCACGGCGGTGGCCGAGAATCAGGTCCAGCGTGTGGAAGACGTTCATGCGTTTGACGGGCACATCGCCTGTGATGCCGCCAGTAATTCTGAAATCGTTCTGCCGCTGGTGGTCAAAAATCAGATTATTGGCGTTCTGGACATCGACAGTACGGTCTTCAGTCGCTTTACAACCGAGGACGAACAGGGGCTGCGCGAGCTGGTGGCGAATCTGGAAAACGTACTCGCAGCAACCGATTATCAAAAATTCTTTGCGAGCGTCGCAGGATAATCAACGGATAACGTAGCATTTACTGATAGCGTCATTATAATGACGCCTGTTCATGCCTGCGCTTGTTGGCAACGTCCGTTGTAATCAGGAAATTTCATGGAAAATCAACCTAAGTTGAATAGCAGTAAAGAAGTTATCGCATTTCTGGCCGAGCGTTTCCCGCAGTGCTTCAGCGCGGAAGGCGAAGCTCGTCCCCTGAAAGTCGGTATTTTTCAGGATCTGGTGGCGCGTGTTGAAGGGGAAATGAACCTCAGCAAAACTCAGCTGCGTTCCGCCTTACGTCTTTATACTTCGAGCTGGCGTTACCTGTACGGTATCAAACCTGGCGCGACCCGCGTGGATCTCGACGGCAACCCTTGCGGTGAGCTGGACGAGCAGCACGTTGAGCACGCGCGCAAGCAGCTGGAAGAAGCCAAAGCACGCGTTCAGGCACAACGTGCAGAACAGCAAGCGAAAAAACGCGAAGCCGCCGCGGCAAACGGCCAGGAAGAAGCGCCTCGTCGTGAGCGTAAACCACGCCCTGCGCCGCGTCGTCACGATAATAACGATCGCAAACCGCGTGCAGACAAACCAGCAGCAAAAGCCCCGCGTGCCCCTCGTGAAGAGCCGCGCCATACGCCGGTTTCTGACATCAACGCCCTGAGCGTGGGTCAGGCACTGAAGGTAAAAGCGGGTAACAATGCTATGGACGCCACCGTACTGGAAATCACCAAAGATGGCGTTCGTGTACAGCTGACTTCTGGTATGTCAATGATTGTACGCGCAGAACACTTGTTGTTCTGAAACGGAGGCCAAGCCTGGCATGAACACTTTTTTTAAGCTCACCGCGCTGGCGGGCCTGTTTGCTATAACAGGTCACGCCTTTGCAGTGGACGATATCACGCGTGTTGATCAAATTCCGGTACTCAAGGAAGAGACGCAGCACGCGACGGTGAGCGAGCGCGTGACCTCACGTTTCACCCGTTCGCACTATCGTCAGTTCGATCTCGATCAGGCCTTTTCGGCCAAACTCTTTGACCGCTATCTGAACTTGCTGGATTACAGCCATAACGTTTTGCTCGCCAGCGATGTCGAGCAGTTCGCTAAGCGGAAATCCGAGGTGGGTGACGAGTTGCGTTCAGGCAAGCTGGATCTCTTCTACGATCTCTACAACCTGTCGCAAAAGCGCCGCTTCGAACGCTATCAGTACGCGCTGAAAGTGCTGGAACGTCCGATGGACTTCACCGGCAACGACACCTTCAATCTGGACCGCAGCAAAGCGCCCTGGCCAAAAGATGAAGCCGAGCTGAATGCGCTGTGGGACGGCAAAGTGAAATACGACGAGCTGAGCCTTAAGCTCACCGGCAAAGACGAAAAAGAGATCCGTGACACGCTGACGCGTCGTTACAAATTTGCTATTCGTCGCCTGGCACAGACCAACAGTGAGGATGTTTTCTCACTGGCCATGACAGCCTTTGCGCACGAAATCGATCCGCACACCAACTATCTCTCACCTCGCAACACCGAGCAGTTTAATACCGAAATGAGCCTGTCTCTGGAAGGTATCGGCGCGGTGCTGCAGATGGACGATGATTATACGGTGATCAATTCGATGGTCGCGGGTGGCCCGGCATCCAAAAGCAAAGCCATTAGCGTAGGCGATCGCATTGTGGGGGTGGGGCAAACCGGCCAGAACATGGTCGATGTGATCGGCTGGCGTCTTGATGACGTGGTTGCGCTGATCAAAGGTCCGAAGGGCAGCAAGGTTCGTCTGGAAATTCTGCCAGCCGGAAAAGGCACCAAAACCCGTATCGTTACCCTGACCCGTGAGCGTATCCGTCTGGAAGACCGCGCGGTGAAAATGTCGGTGAAAACCGTGGGTAAAGAGAAGGTGGGTGTCCTGGATATTCCTGGCTTCTACGTCGGGTTGACTGACGATGTGAAAGTTCAGCTGCAGAAACTTGAAAAGCAGAACGTCAGCAGCATCATCATCGACCTGCGCAGTAACGGCGGCGGGGCGCTGACGGAAGCGGTTTCACTCTCTGGCCTGTTCATCCCATCTGGCCCGGTGGTTCAGGTGCGCGATAACAACGGTAAAGTGCGTGAAGATGCGGACAATGACGGTGTGGTCTACTACAAAGGCCCGCTGGTGGTTCTGGTTGACCGCTTCAGTGCATCTGCATCTGAGATCTTCGCCGCTGCCATGCAGGACTACGGCCGCGCGCTGATCGTCGGTGAGCCAACCTTCGGTAAAGGCACCGTTCAGCAGTACCGCTCTCTGAATCGGATTTACGATCAAATGCTGCGTCCGGAATGGCCTGCACTGGGCTCGGTTCAGTACACCATTCAGAAATTCTACCGCGTAAACGGCGGCAGTACGCAGCGTAAGGGTGTCACGCCGGACATCATCATGCCGACAGGCACCCAGGAGACGGAAACTGGCGAGAAGTTTGAAGATAACGCGTTGCCGTGGGACAGCATCAATGCCGCGACCTACGTGAAAGCGGGTGATATGACGCAATTTGGCCCTGAGCTGCTGAAGGCGCATAACGACCGCATCGCGAAAGATCCGGAGTTCCAGTACATCCTGAAGGATATTGCCCGATTCAATGCCCTGAAAGATAAGCGGAATATCGTTTCTCTGAACTACGCTCAGCGTGAAAAAGAGAACAACGAAGACGATGCAACCCGCCTGGCGCGTGTCAACGATCGCTTCAAGCGTGAAGGTAAACCTCTGCTCAAGAAACTGGACGATCTGCCAAAAGATTACCAGGAGCCGGATCCGTATCTCGACGAGACGGTGCATATCGCTCTCGACCTGGCAAATCAGGAAAAAGAGAAACCTGCCGTACAGCCCGCTCCGGCAAAATAACCTCCCAACAGGCACAAGAGATTGTGCCTGTTTCTTTTTGTACTTTATCCTTCCGTCAGCCAGATTTTCAATTGTGTAAAGTTGTGTCTTTCTGGTGACTTACGCCCTCAGGATGCTTGAAAATAGCCGCAATACCCATACGATGTGGGTAATCGCATAGTGCGTTTTGTTAAACTGAGGTAAAAAGAAAATTATGATGCGAATCGCGCTCTTCCTGCTCACCAACCTTGCGGTGATGGTGGTTTTCGGGCTCGTGCTAAGCCTGACAGGAATTCAGTCGAGCAGCGTTCAGGGTCTGTTGATTATGGCGCTGCTGTTTGGTTTTGGTGGCTCGTTCATCTCCCTGCTGATGTCGAAGTGGATGGCATTGAAATCGGTAGGGGGTGAGGTTATTGAACAGCCGCGTAACGATATGGAACAGTGGCTGATGAATACGGTGGCTCAGCAGTCCCGTCAGGCCGGGATCGCCATGCCGCAGGTGGCCATTTACCATGCTCCGGACATCAACGCGTTCGCCACGGGTGCCCGTCGCGATGCGTCACTGGTCGCTGTTAGCACCGGACTGCTGCAGAACATGAGCCGTGACGAAGCCGAAGCGGTTATCGCCCACGAAATCAGCCATATCGCAAACGGTGACATGGTGACCATGACCCTGATTCAGGGCGTGGTAAACACCTTCGTGATCTTTATCTCCCGCATTCTGGCGCAGATTGCCGCTGGCTTCATGGGCGGCAACCGTGACGAAGGCGAAGAGAGCAACGGCAACCCGCTGATCTATTTTGCCGTGTCGATGGTGCTGGAACTGGTATTCGGTATTCTGGCGAGCATCATCACGATGTGGTTCTCCCGCCACCGTGAATTCCACGCGGATGCCGGTTCTGCGAAGCTGGTTGGTCGCGAGAAGATGATTGCCGCGCTGCAGCGTCTGAAAACCTCATACGAGCCGCAGGAAGCGAACAGCATGATGGCCTTCTGCATTAACGGTAAATCCAAATCGCTGAGCGAGCTGTTTATGTCTCACCCGCCGCTGGATAAACGTATTGAAGCGCTGCGCAGTGGGGAATACCTGAAGTAACGCAACAAAACACAATAAGCCGGGCAGGAGAACACTCCGCCCGGCTTTTTTTATGCCTGAACCCTGGGCTGGGTCACCCGCAGGCCGCTGACGATGGCCGCGAGGGTGGCAAGCACACCGGCGGTGAGGAGGGCAACATGGTTGCCGTTCTGGCCTGCGAGGTTAAACATCAGGGCGACCAACGCCGCACCGGTGCTTTGCCCAAGCAGACGCGCGGTTCCCAACATGCCGCTGGCCCCTCCGCTACGATGTCGCGGTGCTGAGGTGATAATGGTGTGGTTATTGGGGGACTGGAACAGCCCAAACCCCGCGCCGCAGAGGATCATGCGCCAGATAATGTCCAGATCGGAAGGCGACGAGGGCAGCAATGCCAGTGCGAAAAGGCCTGTCGCCATCACCGCCAGCCCCAGCGCCCCGAGTAAACCGGCATGAACGCGTTCAATTAAGTAACCTGCCAGCGGGGCCATCACCATGGTCGCCAGCGGCCAGGGGGTGAGCAGCAGTCCGGTCTCCACTTCTGACCGGCCTACCACGCTCTGCAGAAAGAAGGGCAGAGAAACCAGAGCCAGCATCTGGGCGCAAAACGAGCAGACGGACGTGCAAATGGAGAGTGAAAAGAGAGGAATACGCAGCAGATCAACGGGCAGCAAAGGCGCGGGGAGGGTGAGCTGGCGGCGAACAAAGAAGAAGCCGATCGCCAGCAGGGCGATGAGCTCAGCGCCGGTAAGCATCAGCGATTGTCCCTGGGCAAAGCCGCTTAGCGCCGTAATCAGCAGGCCGAAGGTCAGGGCATTCATCACCGCACTTGCCACGTCGAAGCGCGGCATGCTGCTTTTGGGACCGTTAGCGGGAAGAAAGCGCAGGGCAAAGAAGATGGCGACGATACCCAGCGGCACGTTAATGGCGAACAGCCATTGCCATGACGCAACGGAGAGGATCGCCGCCGCAATGGTTGGCCCGGCGGCAGAAGAGACGGCGACAATAAACGAGTTTATCCCCATTCCGCGCCCCAGATGACGCTGCGGATAAATCAAGCGGATCAGCGCCGTGTTTACGCTCATGAGCGCCGCGCCGCCAAAACCCTGCGCAATACGCGCAAGCGTCAGGGTATGCAGTGAATCTGAAAGGGCGCAGAACAGGGAGGTAAACGTGAAAACCACCAGGCCACACTGATACACCCGGCGGTAACCGAACATATCGCCCAGGAAAGAGAACGAGAGCAGTGAAACCACAATCGCAATCTGGTAGGCGTTAACAATCCAAATCGAACTGGCGGGTGAGGCATGCAGGTCGCTGGCGATGGTTGGCAGGGCAACGTTCGCAATCGCGCCGTCAAGGACGGCCATGGAGATACCGATAATGATGGTCGCTATTGCGCCATACCGCTGGGGTAATGGCAGGCCATCGGAAAGATTCTTTTCCATCAGGAGTAAAAAGCTCAGCGTGAAATTATTCTCAGGGTAACTATTTTAGCATTGTTACAGCCGCGATATGTCGCAGATTTGTAACGAAGTAAACGCGGATTGATTGCAGCTGACATGACGGGAACTTATAATAAAAACCAGTTCTGATTTTTATAAAACACTCGCTATGAGGTGGTAAATGGCTATTGCGGATTTGGATAAACAACCAGATTCTGTTTCTTCCGTGCTGAAGGTGTTTGGCATCTTACAGGCGCTTGGAGAAGAGCGTGAAATAGGTATTACAGAGCTGTCACAGCGCGTGATGATGTCAAAAAGCACCGTTTATCGCTTTTTGCAAACCATGAAGTCATTGGGTTACGTTGCGCAGGAAGGCGAATCTGAAAAATATTCTCTGACGCTGAAGCTGTTTGAATTAGGTGCGCGTGCGCTACAAAATGTTGACCTGATCCGCAGCGCGGACATTCAGATGCGTGAAATCTCTCGCCTGACCAAAGAGACCATTCATCTCGGTGCGCTGGATGAAGACAGCATCGTTTACATCCATAAAATCGACTCCATGTACAATCTGCGCATGTATTCGCGCATTGGGCGCCGCAACCCGCTCTACAGTACCGCGATTGGTAAGGTTCTGCTGGCGTGGCGCGATCGCGAGGAAGTGGAGCAGATCCTCGACGGCGTGGAATACAAGCGCAGCACGGAACGAACCATTACCAGTACGGAAGCGCTGCTTACGGTGCTCGACCGCGTGCGCGAGCAAGGGTATGGCGAAGATAACGAAGAGCAGGAAGAGGGGCTGCGCTGTATCGGCGTCCCGGTATTTGACCGCTTTGGCGTGGTGATTGCGGGCTTAAGTATCTCTTTCCCAACCTTACGCTTCTCCGAAGAGCGTCTGCATGAGTATGTGACTATTCTGCACACTGCCGCACGTAAAATTTCTGAACAGATGGGCTATCACGACTACCCGTTTTAATCCCTGCTGAAATGAAAAAACGCCGCATCTGATGCGGCGTTTTTTATGCCTCATGAACCTGGCTGATTAGCCGTTATCAATCACGACGGATGTTTTACGCAGTACAGGACATTGGGTTAAGCCAATGATCCCGCTGTCAGTATGCAGATACTGGGCGGTGCTCATTCCTTGTGCGGTTAGGTATTTACACTGAATGCCTAACCCGGCTGCGTTTTCTGTGCTCCCCACAAGCACACCATAGCCCGTTAACAGAAGGCCAATCCAGACAAGGGCCAGTGCAATAATTGTTCGAATGATGAATCGCATTATTACCTCTTTTATCGTTGTTATCGTAATGCTAGCGTAACGTGTTTACGCAATGAAACAAGTGCAGCATTCTTAAAAACCGCGATGGTGGCGCAGTTAGCCCTTGTTTAAGATAAGCGTGATAATCTCGTTACATCAGGTCCTTAGACGGAGTGTGGAGTGAAAAAAATACGCTGGGTAATTCTGATTATCGTACTGATAGCGTGCGTGGTGTTATGGACGCAGACGATCAATGTGATGTGCGATCAGGATGTACAGTTTTTTAGCGGCGTTTGCGCAATCAACAAATTTATTCCGTGGTAATACACATTTTTTCTCAACGTGATTTCCTTCCTTCACGCCAGTGGTAAAATAGACGTTTTTATTGAGGTGGTGAAATGGGTGAGTTACTGAATTCAGGGCTGCTGAATATGGCATCCCTGATGATTTCTTTGGTGGTTCTGCTTGTGGGGCTGGTTATCTGGTTTTTCGTGAATCGGGCCAGTTCGCGTACAAATGAGCAGATCGAACTGCTGGAAGCGCTGCTCGATCAGCAAAAACGCCAGAATGCATTGCTACGCCGTCTTTGCGAGGCTAACGAACCGGAAGAGAAAGACGCGCCGAAAGACGCGGTCGCTGAAGATAACAAAGACGAAGACGACTTTATCCGCCTGGTGGCTGAGCGTTAATCTTTTTTGTCCTGGGAGGTGGCTGTGGTCTGGAAAAATCCCTGGTATGACCCCTCCCTGAAACATCATACCCCGAACGGTTTTCGTAATACCCTTCCTGTCGGACATCAACCCGGTGACCTTGACCGTTGGCGTAAAGCGCGCAAAGAGGCCGGTTTACCGAAGCCGCCCGCGCTGGGTTATGACGATTTCATCCGCCAGTGGTGGCAACCCGTTGAGCTGGCGCAATCTCATGAAGATGGGGTGTGGTGGCTCGGACACGCGAGCGTGTTGCTGCAGCTGGACGGCAATATCATCCTTACCGATCCGGTGTTTTCACGACGTGCTTCTCCGCTGCCTTTCCTGGGACCCCAGCGCAAAACGCCTCCCGTACTGTCTGTCGAGCAACTTCATCAGCTTGATGCGGTTGTCATCTCCCATAATCATTACGATCATCTTGATGACGCAACCATTCGCAGAATCCTCAAGCGCTTTCCCGAGGTCTGTTGTTTCGTTCCGTTGGGCCTGGCCGACTGGTTTCGTCGCCGGGGAGCAAAACGCGTGGTCGAACTCGACTGGTGGCAGAGTTTCACCTGGCAGGGGATGACGCTGACCGCCGTGCCGGCACAGCACTGGAGCATGCGCACGCCATGGAACCGCAATCGTTCCTTATGGTGCGGCTGGGTGATGGAAGGATGGCATCACCGTTTCTGGTTCAGCGGTGATACCGGCTATTCGCCTGAGCTGTTGTTGATTCCTGAACGCCTGGGCCAGATAGATGCCGCCGCGTTGCCGATTGGTGCCTATGCCCCACGATGGTTCATGGCTGTTCATCATATGGATCCGCAATCAGCGGTGGCATTGTGGCAGCAGTTGGGTTGCCCTCTGGCGTTTCCCATTCACTGGGGCGTGTTTGAACTGGCAGATGAAGCTTTAGATGAACCTGTGCAGGAGTTAACTGACGCGCTCGATAATTTAGCACCAGTTAATCATTCTTTCAGGATACTGAAAATTGGTGAATATTTCTCCTTCTAAACGAAGCGATAAATTGTTGCATATATTCTTGATGTAAACGCGCCTGGGAATGTTTTATTTTTATCGAAACGTTTTGCTTGCCTTCTTTTGATGCAGAGTCATAAAAATTTCATTATTTTGGTGCATAACGCTGTTTATTCGCTGGTGCATTTTAATACAGATGGAAGCGGGTTTTTAACAGTGTTTTTTCTCTGAAACAATTTGGTCGCGTTACAATGATTTAAGCATAACTTTTCACAAAATGTTCTAACTCAATCAGGACGAAAGATTTCTTTTCCTGGTTGCTGGACGGTTCGTAATGAATGAGCTATGTTAAAAAAGTCTTAGATTACAGCGGTTGTGCAAGCAATGCTGGGTCTTTGTTACGCAGCAGGGCTGTCTGTACGCGATGCGCATAATTGTGCAAAACCTGACAGGCACTGTTCGAATTTGTGCGGCGGATCGAGACATGTTTAAAAATGGCTTGCCATATTAAACATAGTGTGTGATAACACGTTTTGGGTCAAACGAGGTACAGTTCTGTTTATGTGTGGCATTTTCAGTAAAGAAGTCCTGAGTAAACACGTTGTCGTTGAATACCGCTTCTCTGCCGAACCTTATATTAGTGCCTCATGCAGTAATGTCTCAGTTTTATCTCAGTTAATGCCTGCGGGCTAAGAAAACACTCTAAGGAATTTTGCAAATGGCAAAGATTAAAGGTCAAGTTAAGTGGTTCAACGAGTCTAAAGGTTTTGGTTTCATTACTCCTGCTGACGGCAGCAAAGACGTGTTCGTACACTTCTCTGCAATCCAGGGTAACGGCTTCAAAACTCTGGCTGAAGGCCAGAACGTTGAGTTCGAAATTCAGGACGGCCAGAAAGGCCCAGCTGCAGTTAACGTAACTGCTATCTGATCGAACCGCTGCTGACTGAAGTGCCCGGCACTTCACTTTCAGACATAAAGCCTCGCCTGTCGCGGGGCTTTTTTATGTCCCTTATCTTTCAAAATATTACCATCCACGGTCTTGTTAGTAACTTGTTGCAAAGCTGCGAGGTTAGTAGCACTGTTTTGCCACCCTAAACCCATCTTTTCCCGTTAAATCAGTGCGTTGTTTTACAGTCCTGGGGTTCAGGTGAAGAAGAAATCGATAGCGACCGTCGGAAATTTCACGCCGGCGCGTTTTGTGCTGCTCTGTTTAGCTATTTTTTGTAGTCTGGCTTTTCTGCTGGGCCGCGTTGCCTGGCTGCAAATCATTAAGCCTGACAATCTGGTGAAGCAGGAAGATATGCGATCCCTCCGCCAGCTGGCGATTGATGCGCCGCGCGGCATGATAATGGATCGCGAGGGCCGCCCTCTGGCGGTGAGCGTGCCTGTCCAGGCCGTCTGGGCCGATCCTAAGACGGTGCTGGCAAAAGGGGGCGTCAGCCTTGATGAGCGCTGGCAGGCGCTGGCCAGCGCGCTGCATCTCTCCCTCGGCACGCTCTCGGCACGCATCAACGCCAACCCGCAGGGTCGTTTTATTTACCTTGCCCGCCAGGTCGATCCGGCACAGGCAAAGTGGATCGATAAACTGAATCTGCCCGGCATCAATTTACGCGACGAGTCCCGCCGTTTTTATCCTGCAGGTCATGTGGCAGCGAACCTGATTGGCTTCACCAATATTGACGGGCAGGGCATTGAAGGTGTGGAAAAGAGCTTCAACGCCCAACTCACCGGCAAGCCGGGCGTACGTCAGGTGAGGGAAGATCGCTACGGGCGCGTGGTTGAAAACCTGACTGAAATCGCGCCCTCACCGGCGCATAACATTCAGTTAAGTATTGACGAGCGGCTGCAAACCATCACCGAAGATGCGCTCGACAATGCCGTGGCCTGGAACAAGGCCGAGTCGGGGGCATCGGTATTAATTAATATCCCAACCGGGGAAATACTCGCGATGGCGAGCTATCCGGATTTCAATCCCAATAATCGGGAAGGCGCGACGATAAATGATTTCCGCAACCGCGCGATCAGCGATACGTTCGAACCCGGTTCGACCGTCAAGCCGCTGGTGCTGATGACGGCCCTGCAGCAGGGCCTGGTCCAGCCGGACAGCGTGATTGACACCCATCCGTATACCCTTGACGGGCATCGCATTCGCGACGTGGGCTATTACCCTGAGCTGACGATGACCGGGATCCTGCAAAAATCGAGCGACACCGGCGTGTCCCGGCTTTCTCTGGCGATGCCCGTTCAGCACCTTATTGACACCTATCGAAACTTTGGTTTTGGCACCAATACGGGGCTTGGCTTAACGGGGGAAAGTTCAGGGCTGTTGCCACAGCGTAAATACTGGAGCCAGCTCGATCGCGCGACCTTTGCCTTCGGCTACGGGCTGATGGTCACGCCGCTCCAGCTGGCCCACGTCTACGCCACGATTGGCGGGTTCGGGCTTGAGCGTCCTCTCTCCATCACCCGCATCGATCCCCCCGTTATCGGGCACCGCGTCATGCCGGAAGAGATTGCGCACGAAGTGGAGCACATGATGGAGAGCGTTGCGCTGCCGGGCGGCGGGGGCGTTAAGGCTGCCGTGCGTGATTACCGGGTGGCGGTGAAAACCGGCACGGCGAAGAAAATTGACGATAGCGGGAAGTATGTCGATAAATACGTCGCCTACACCGCAGGCGTTGCGCCTGCCAGCAATCCGCGTTTTGCGCTGGTGGTGGTGATTAACGATCCGCAAAACGGGGCCTACTACGGCGGTGCCGTCTCCGCGCCTGTCTTCAGCGAGATTATGGGTAACGTGCTGCGTCTGGAGAATATCAAACCTGACGGATTACCGGCGGGGTCCGATCACCTTATCGTCATGCGCTAACCGGGCGTTTATAACAGGGGCGAATAGCGGTACACTTCGCCCTTTGATTATGCTCCGGAGTTGCCATGTCCTTCAGCTGTCCCCTTTGCCACGCCCCCCTGACGCACTCAGATAAACGTTATACCTGTCCGCAGGGGCATCAGTTTGACCGGGCAAAAGAAGGCTACGTGAATCTTCTGCCGGTGCAGCATAAGCGCTCGCGCGATCCTGGCGACAGTGCAGAGATGATGCGGGCGCGCCGCGCGTTTCTCGATGCCGGGCACTATCTGCCGCTGCGGGAGACCGTCGCGCAGAGGCTGAATGACATTCTGCCTGCTTCCGCCACCGCCATGCTCGATATCGGCTGTGGGGAAGGGTACTACACCGCACGGTTTGCGGAGGTTGCTCGTGAGAAGGGCGCACAGACATTCGGTCTGGACGTGTCCAAAGTGGCCATTCGCGCGGCGGCAAAACGTTATACCGACGTGACGTTCTGCGTGGCGTCCAGCCACCGGCTGCCGTTTGACGATGCCAGCATGGACGCGGTTATCCGCATCTACGCGCCGTGTAAGGCGGAGGAGCTGGCGCGCGTCGTGAAACCGGGCGGATGGGTGGTCACCGTGACGCCAGGTCCGCGTCATCTGATGGAGCTGAAAGGGCTGATCTACGACGAAGTGCGTCTCCATGCCCCTCATTCTGAACAGCTGGCCGGTTTTACCCTGAAGCAGGCGGAATCGGTGGCGTACGAAATGATGCTGAAAGGGGAAGAGGCCGTCGCGTTATTGCAGATGACGCCGTTCGCGTGGCGGGCAAAACCTGAGGTATGGGAAACGTTAGCGGCACACTCAACATTTCGCTGCCAGACGGACTTCAGCATCCACGTCTGGCAGCGCGAAGATTAACCGGCGAAGTGTGCCCAGAGGATCTGGGCGCCAATGCCAATCAGCACAATCCCCCCGAGGATCTCGGCGCGTTTACCCAGCAGCGGGCCGATAAACCGTCCGACCATCATGCCCAGCGTGGACATAATCAGGGTTGCACAGCCAATAGCCAGCGCGGTGGCGATAATATTGACCTGCAAAAATGCCAGACCGACGCCGACGGCCATCGCATCAAGGCTGGTGGCAATGGCCGTGGTGACCAGCAGCCAGAAGCCGTGACGGTGCTGCGGCTCCTCGTCTTCATCATCACCGCCGCGAAAACCTTCAATGACCATTCGGCCACCGAGGAACACCAGCAGGACGAAGGCAATCCAGTGGTTCCACTCCAGCACGAACTGGCTGGCGAGCATGCCAAGTCCCCAGCCGAGAAGCGGGGTCAGCGTTTCGATAGCGCCAAAAATCAGGCCGGTACGCAGAGCTTCTGAGAATTTAGGTTTGTGGAGCGTGGCGCCTTTTCCGATGGAAGCAGCAAACGCGTCCATGGACATGCCAAAAGCGAGAAGGATCGTAGCGGAGATATTCATAACAGCGTCCAGACCGGGGATATCCATATGACACATCACTGCCCCCAGTAAACAGCAGTTGATGTATCTATGGTCTCGCCTGATCGCAACGCACATAAGACATGCGGTAAGCGATCCGTACGTGCCACGTTTTTCAACGAGTATGTTGACACGTACATTTCCTGCGAACAGGAAATCGGCTACTCCCCAACGACGGGCGCAACCTTAACATATTTTGAGAATATAAAACAACAATGAAGAGGCATTATTTAAATTGTTTGTTGATAACGATTTTCATTTGTCTTTAAGCGTGAAAATATCGTTAACAAATAGAGATAAAATTAACGGTGTGGATATAGCTTTGGCTATATTGCCTGCGCAAAATAAAGACAAGTTATAGCCATTGCTATATATCTAACTCATTGAGTCTTAACGAGTAATTTGTATATCTTTTCCAGGTCATCAATATTCTTCACCCGAATAAGCAGGCGGCGTTGTTCTAATTGCATCACCAGCACGCCGTCCTCGGATAAATTCATCTCTTTAATACGGTTATATTCTATCCATACATTGGCGAAGAAGAATCCGTGGGATTTAAAAATGATTTTTGGTATGCGGATCCAGAACAGATAAATCGCCATTAATGCCAGCGCACATAATAACCATGTGGTTAATAATGCACCATGGCTGGTGACGTTATTATAAATAAGAATGGCGATGAGGCCCACGAAGATAAAGGCATCCACGCGCCCGCGTCGTAGCAGGGGAAGGGAGAGCAGCGTCTCGCCGTGACGGCGCGGCATGATGAACTCGTCATAGATCGCATAAGCCAGAAGGGCAATAATAAATAAAACCAGTACGATGTCCGTGGCAGTCATTCATCCTCCAGATAAAAAAACCGGGGGCAAGCCCCCGGCGTCTAACGTTATTGCATTACAGACCCAGCAGGCCGACGGCGTAACCCGCGATACCGATGACGAAGAAGCCAACGATAATCCACAGCGGGTTCACTTTCTTACGCAGCAGCCACATACAGGCGAAGGTCAACAGCAGCGGGACCAGGCCCGGCATCAGCTGGTCCAGAATCGTCTGTACGGTGGTGACGCGGGTCTGACCATCCTGTCCGGTGATGGTCGATACCACCAGCGGGATGTTCACGTGCGTCCACTTGTTAACCAGTGCCCCCATGACAAACAGGCCGAGGATTGACGCCCCCTCAGTCAGTTTCTGCAGGAAGCCGCCGCCCATGTCCTTAACGATGTCCACCCCTTTACGGTAGCCGTAGGCCACGCCGTAGTAACGGGTCAGCAGACGCACGGCGTTGAACAGGATGAAGAACAGCAGAGGGCCAAGCAGGCTGCCGCTCATCGCGATACCGGCACCCAGTGCCGCGAAGACCGGACGCACGGTACCCCAGAAGATCGGGTCACCGACACCGGCCAGCGGGCCCATCAGGCCGACTTTGATACCGTTGATGGCACCATCGTCAATCTCTGCACCGTTCGCACGCTGCTCTTCCATCGCCAGCGTTACGCCCAGTACGGGGGCCGCAACGTAAGGATGGGTGTTAAAGAATTCCAGGTGACGCTTGATGGCCTGACGGCGCGCTTCGTTATTTTCCGGATACAGGCGTTTGATTGCCGGAACCATGGAGAAGCAGAAACCCAGCGCCTGCATACGTTCGAAGTTCCATGAACCCTGAAACAGGTTAGAACGGATGAACACGCCACGAATATCACCCGGAGTGAGTTTTTTCTCGGTGGTAGTTTTTGTCATATCAACCATGTCGCTCACCTGTTAGTCCAGTTCGTTATCGAGATCGTTGTTACCAGCAGCCTGCGCTGGGGCACCCGCGACGCGGTTATATTTCGGGCTGAGCTGGATGTAGAGAATCGCCATTACCGCACCAATCACACCCAGTGCAACCAGGTTGAAGTTGGTGAATGCCGCGGTCACGAAGCCGAGGTAGAAGAACGGCATCAGGTAGCCTGCGCGCATCATGTTGATGACCATCGCATAACCAACGACCACGATCATGCCGCCCGCGATGTTCAGACCACCGGTGACCACTTCAGGAATGGCGTTCAGCATGCTCTGGACTTCACTGGTACCGACGGAGATCGCAACGATAACCGCCGGGATCGCGATACGCATCGCCTGCAGGAAGAGGGAAGAAACGTGGATCCACGACAGTGCCGTGAGGTTGCCGTTTTCGGCGGCCTTATCCGCTGCGTGCTGGAAGGCTACGGTGATAGTACGAACAATGATGGTCAGAACCTGGCCTGCGGCTGCCAGTGGGATCGCCAGGGCGATACCTGCACCAATACTCTGGTGACCGGCAATAACCAGAACGGTCGAAATGATAGAGGCCAGCGCGGCATCAGGCGCAACTGCCGCACCGATGTTCATCCAGCCCAGGGCGATCATTTCCAGGGTACCACCGATGATGATACCGGTTTTCATGTCACCCAGAACGGCCCCAATCAGCGTACAGGCCACCAGAGGGCGGTGGAACTGAAATTCATCAAGTACGGATTCCATACCCGCAATACATGCGACGACGAACACCAGTACAATCTGAAGAGTGGTAATCTCCATTGCACTTCTCCTATTACATAAACTTTATGTGAGAACCGGCGCGGGCTTATTTCCCAACTTTGCCGATCAAATCCATCATTTTCAGTTTTTGATCCGTGGAAACCTTACGGGCTTCCAGCTCAATACCGCGCGCATTCAGCTTGTTGAATGCCTCGATATCTTTCGCATCAACTGAAATGGCGTTGTTGACCTGCGTTTTGCCCTGACGGAAGGCCATACCACCAATGTTAACGGAGGTGATTTTCACGCCGCCTTCAACAATGCGCTCTACGTCTGTCGGGTTAGTGAACAGGAGCATTACGCGTTCGCCCGCATATTTCGGGTTGTTGTAAACGCGGATCATCTTGGCGACATCCACGACGTGCGCGGTAACGCCAGGCGGAGCAACCTGAGTCAAAAGGGTTTTACGAACGGTGTCGGCGGCCACTTCGTCGCTGACCACGATAATGCGTTGAACGTTGGTCTCTTTGGTCCAGCGCGTTGCAACCTGACCGTGGATGAGGCGGTCATCAATACGCGCAAGGCCAATCACCATGTAATCATTCGGACCCATCGGTTTTGCCGGCGCTGCCGCTTTCGGTGCCGCTGCGGGCGCAGGGGCAGGTTTTTCCACCGGCTGTGCTTTCAGGGCTTTCACCCCTTCACGGCCCGTTTCAACGGCCAGGGCCACCAGCTCGTCGAAAGACGGATTGTCGTCGCGCGCCATGAAGGTTTCCACCAGCATGGGGATATTGACCCCGGCGACAACTTCATAGTGCTCTTTATCGACGACAATGCGGCTGGCAGCATTGAACGGGCTGCCGCCCCATGTATCAACGAGAAACAGCACGCCCTTGCTGGTATCCAGCTTCGCGAGTTGAGCGTTGTACTTCTCAATCAGCGTCTCGGCATTTTCACCGGGAACGAAATCGATCCAGCCGACGTTTTCCTGCTCGCCCAACAGCATCTCTGCCGTTTTGAGTAGCTGCTCAGCAGCCCAACCATGTGTGCCTATGACAATAGCAATGGTCACTTGCTACCTCCTTTTATTATCATTAATACGCCTGCCGGGCAGTCGTACTGAGAATCGTATTGGCGAACCGAATCGATTCAGATAAGGGTTAGAGTTCAAAAACTAAGACTTCCGCGAATTATTTTAGATAGTGAAAAAATAATTTATGTGATGAAGATCCGTAATTTAGCCACGCGCGACAGATTTATCTTAAGGGTACAGCCACTGTGTTACAGATCTTTGCAAAGGAACGTAAATCTTTGCTAAAAATGCATTGTGTCTGATATGTTTAGCCTCCGTTTAATTGTTCAGGAGTATAGGGCTACAGCCCACTATATGGACCGTCACCGACGTCAGTCATCTTTCAGGCCATTTCGCGCCTTTTTCACCGGCGATCCTCGCCACGTATCGACTCTGTCTGCCTCTGTTTTGCCCACGTTGAGTGGGGCACCGTTTCGTCATTCCTTTAGCAGGAGCTTGTCATGGAATTCTTAATGGACCCGTCAATCTGGGTAGGATTGCTCACGCTGGTGGTGCTGGAGATTGTTCTCGGCATCGATAACCTGGTGTTTATCGCCATCCTTGCGGATAAGCTGCCGCCAAAACAGCGTGATAAAGCGCGTCTGATTGGTCTCTCGCTGGCGCTGGTCATGCGACTGGGTCTGCTCTCCGTTATCTCGTGGATGGTCACGCTGACCAAACCGTTGTTCTCCGTCATGGATTACACCTTCTCCGGCCGTGATTTGATCATGCTGATCGGGGGGATATTCCTGCTCTTTAAAGCGACGACAGAGCTCCATGAGCGGCTGGAAAACCGGCAGCACGATGATGGTCACGGTAAAGGCTATGCCAGCTTCTGGGTAGTGGTGCTGCAGATCGTGGTGCTGGATGCGGTCTTCTCGCTGGATGCGGTGATCACGGCGGTCGGCATGGTGAACCACCTGCCGGTCATGATGGCGGCTGTGGTTATTGCGATGGCGGTCATGCTGCTGGCGTCGAAACCGCTGACGCGTTTCGTGAACCAGCATCCAACGGTGGTGGTGCTGTGTCTGAGCTTCCTGCTGATGATTGGTCTGAGCCTGGTGGCGGAAGGCTTTGGCTTCCATATTCCGAAAGGCTACCTGTACGCTGCGATTGGCTTCTCGATCCTGATCGAGCTGTTCAACCAGATTGCGCGTCGTAACTTTATTAAGCAGCAGTCAAATCAGCCGCTGCGCGCCCGTACCGCGGATGCCATTCTGCGTCTGATGGGCGGTCGTCGTCAGGTGAACGTTCAGTCTGATTCCGAAAACCACAACCCGGTTCCGGTGCCGGAAGGGGCGTTTGTGGAACAGGAACGCTACATGATTAACGGCGTGCTCTCCCTGGCCTCCCGTTCGCTGCGCGGCATCATGACGCCGCGCGGGGAGATCAGCTGGGTCGATGCTAACCTGAGCGTGGATGAAATTCGCCAGCAGCTGCTCTCTTCACCGCACAGCCTGTTCCCGGTGTGTCGCGGCGAGCTGGATGAGATCATCGGCGTGGTCAGGGCAAAAGAGATGCTTGTCGCTCTGGAAGAAGGCGTTAACGTCGAAGCCGTTGCTGCCGCATCGCCTGCGATTGTGGTGCCGGAAACGCTGGATCCGATCAACCTGCTCGGTGTGCTGCGCCGCGCGCGCGGTAGCTTTGTTATCGTCACCAACGAGTTTGGCGTGGTGCAGGGGCTGGTGACGCCGCTGGACGTGCTGGAAGCGATTGCCGGTGAATTCCCGGATGAAGACGAAACGCCGGAAATTGTTGCCGATGGCGAAGGCTGGCTGGTTAAAGGTACGACCGACCTGCACGCGCTCTCGCACACGCTGGGGCTGGAAAACGTGGTTAACGATGAAGAAGACATCGCGACCGTTGCCGGTCTGGTTATCGCCGTGAACGGGCAGATCCCGCGCGTCGGCGATGTGATTGAGCTGCCGCCGCTGCACATTACCATTGTCGAAGCCAACGACTATCGCGTTGATATGGTCCGCATTGTTAAAGAACAATCTGCCCACGATGAAGATGAGTAAGTCTGCTTAACGCAGCGGCATTAAGGGCACGATGTGCCCGTTATGACGTGCTGGCGGGGGAGCACTTCCCGCCAGCCAGTCTGGAAAGTCCCGCAGCGGCATCGGCCGCGCATAGAAAAATCCCTGCAGCACAGGTACGCCGTGACGGCGTAAATAGCGCGCCTGCTCCTCAGTCTCAACCCCTTCCGCCACCAGTTCGATATTCAGCCGCTGGCCCAGCGCGATAATCATATCCGTCACCGTTGAATTCACGGCATCGGTGCCGATGGCGGTCGTAAAAGACTGGTCAATCTTCAGGACGTCCGGGTGCAGCTTTTCAAGCCAGGAGAGGGAGCTGTTCCCGGTGCCGAAATCGTCGATAGCAAGCTTCACGCCCTTGCGATGCAGTTCGCGCACGATGCGATAATCCGCGTCCAGCAGCGCATCCCGTTCCGTGAGTTCAATTACCAGCTGTTGGCGCGGACAGGCGCTGAACCAGAGACGGTTCAGATCCTGAATCAATACTGCGTGGCGGAAATGGCTGGCGGCGACGTTAATGCCGATGTGAAAACCGGGGCTGGACGGGAAGTAGCCTATCTGGCGCACCGTTTCGGCGATGACGTAGCGGGTCAGGGGGACAATCTGGTTATGTTCTTCTGCCAGAGGGATAAACACCTCCGGGGTGATCCAACCCTGACGGGGGTTATTCCAGCGCAGCAGGATCTCCACGCCAGTGCACGCCTGGGTGCGGGCATTCACCAGCGGCTGGCAGAAAAGCTCAAATTCCCGAGCCGCAATGCCCATATCGATCTCCCACGTAAAGCTCATCCGGTTTGCCGTCGCCAGCCAGGCGAGATAGCCCAGCAGCAGGCTGAGCATCAGTCCCAGCGGCAGCTGGGCGGGCAGGCTTTTTAAGGCTAACTCTCCGGGGCCAGGTCCGCCGACCGTAATCGTGAAAGGATTTTGGGTTGAAGACTGCTGGAAAAGGGCGCTCTCCTCATCAAACATCAGGCTGTCGGTGACGCGTTGACCGTAGCGTAAAAAGCGATTGCCGACTGTCAGCACCACGTCATTGATGAGCGGACGCTGGGGCTCAAGGATCATTCTGGCGATCAGGTCGATATTGATAATCTCGACGACGCCATCTTCACCGTCCTGAGAGACGGGATACCACTGGATCAAAACAGGGCTGCCCTTAAGCAGCCACTGGTCGGTCGATAAAATCAGCTTCGCCGTGCTGGCAGGGAGCTCCTGAAGGACGTCACGCACAGGCTCGCTGCGGCTGCCGAAAATACTCGAACAGTACAGGATACCGTCTTCGATCAGGGCAATGGAGCGTACCGTCTGCAAAATGGCTGCCTGCTGCCGCAGCGCCAGCTGCACCTGCGGGCAGGGCTGCCCCACCAGCGGCTGCAGCACGTTGCGGTGGTTTTCCAGGGAAAGCAGAACGTTATCAAGGGCGCGAACGGTATGGCTGGTAAAATCGAGGATCCGCTGTTGGTTAACGTTGCGCTGGGAGATAAAGCGAATGCCTAGCGTCAGGATGAGCGTGAGGAGCGCAACCGTCACGCAGACGATAACGCGTTTTCGGCGATAATTTTTAATGATCGTTTGTGCAGTTTGCATGAACGGTCGCCTGGTAAGCCACCAGCCACAAAAGCCGGACGCAACAGTCAAAGTGTAGTGGGGAAAGCAGAAGGAGACGAGGAAGAAGAGGGAAATTCGCCCATCCGTTGCAGATGGGCGAAAGGCAGTATTAGTCGCACTGCACCTTAATGGCCAGGCCACCACGGGACGTCTCGCGGTATTTCGCGTTCATGTCTTTGCCCGTTTCGTACATGGTTTCAATCACCTTATCCAGCGATACGCGAGGTTCGCTGGTACGGCGCATCGCCATACGAGAGGCGTTGATGGCTTTCACCGAGGCAATCGCGTTACGCTCAATGCACGGCACCTGCACCTGGCCCGCGACCGGGTCGCAGGTCAGACCGAGGTTATGTTCCATACCGATTTCAGCCGCCACGCAGACCTGCTCAGGGCTTGCGCCCAGCAGCTCTGCCAGACCTGCCGCCGCCATGGAGCAGGCCACGCCGACTTCACCCTGACAGCCCACTTCCGCACCGGAGATGGAGGCATTCATCTTGTACAGCGCGCCGATGGCACCTGCCGCCAGGAAATAACGGATATAGATGTCCGGCGTCACGGGCTCAATAAAGTGGTCGTAATACGCCAGCACCGCAGGAACAATGCCGCACGCGCCGTTGGTTGGCGCCGTCACGACGCGGCCCCCGGCGGCATTCTCTTCGTTAACCGCAAGCGCAAACATATTCACCCAGTCGACCACGTTCATCGGGTCGTTGGAGAACTTGTCCGTGGTTACCAACATACGGCGCAGAGCAGAGGCACGACGCGGCACGCGCAGTGGACCCGGCAGAACGCCTTCGGTGTTCATCCCGCGATCGATACAGGCGCGCATGGTTTGCCAGACGTTGGCAAAATAGTCTTCAATCTCTTGTTTGCTGTGCAGGGCCAGTTCGTTCTGCATCACCATGCCGGACAGGGAAAGACCGGTCTGTTTGCAGTAACCCAACATCTCGGTCGCCGATTTGAACGGGTACGGTACGCTGACGTCGCCGACGCTGTCCTTGCCAAAATGCTCTTCATCCACGATGAAGCCACCGCCGATGGAGTAATACGTTTTGCTGTAAATCTCTTTTTCACCGCTATATGCGTGAATGGTCATGCCGTTTTCATGCAGCGGCAGGTTGTCGCTGCGAAAACGCATGCCGTCATCCTGCGGGAAATCGACTTCCTGCTGGCCGTTTGCCAGCAGCAGGCGGCCGCGTGTTTCCACGTCGCGGATGAATGCCGGAATGGCATCAATATCAACGGTATCCGGCATATTGCCTGCCAGACCCATAATAATGGCGATATCGGTGTGGTGGCCTTTACCCGTTAATGACAGCGAGCCGTAAACATCCACGGCCACACGGGTAACGCTTTCCAGTAATCCTTTTTCGACCAGATCATCGACGAACTGTTTACCGGCCTTCATCGGGCCAACAGTATGGGAAGACGAAGGGCCAATTCCCACTTTGAACATGTCGAATATACTAATCACTTTCACACTCCTGACAGGGTTACCGGGGTTCCAGTAACGATGTTATAACTGCGCATAGTGTAAGAGGGAACACCGACCTCGGCTTAACTATTCACATGAATTAAACTAATGGTTAACGATGGGTTTTGCTAATAGCGCGACGCAGATCGCAAACCTGGCAGAAGAGGGCGGAATGTAAAGTATAGTCAAGGTTTCAGGCCGATCTGCAGCGCCAGTTCACGAATGATGCCCGCCGTCATGCCCCAGACAAAATAATGCTGATACCAGGACAACCAGACCCGATGGTCATGCCCACGACGCTGAATATCCAGCGGGTGGTAACGACTCAGCCGAAGGGCCTCTTCCAGCGGCATTTCAAACACCGCTGAGACTTCATCGACGCTGGCGTGATACTGCAGGTCCGGCGGGATAATACCGACCACCGGCGTAACCTGAAAGCCGGTGACGCTGTTGACGGGCGGCAGCACGCCGATGACCTCAACGGCCTCCGGCGGAATGGCGACCTCTTCCTGCGCCTCCCGCAGCGCGGCGGCAATCAGCGAGGCGTCGGAGCTGTCTACCGCGCCCCCCGGAAAAGCGACCTGACCGGCATGCTTGCGTAAATGGGCGGAACGCTGGGTGAGCAGCAGGCCCGGCTGTGCGCGACGCACGACCGGGATCAGCACGGCCGCCTGACGCTGATTCAGCGCTTCGCGGTTGACCTGCGGTCTTAGTAGCTGAAAACGCGATAAAAAATCATCCAGCGTCAGGTTCTCTTTTTCCACCCGTGATTACTCCAGTAGTTTCAGGATACGGTTAACTTTATCAAAGGTTTCCTGATATTCCGCATCGACCTGACTATCGGCAACAATCCCGCCCCCGGCCGAACAGTAAAGGTTTCCGTTGCAGGCGGTCAGCGTGCGGATGGTAATGCTGGTATCCAGCGTGCCGCACAGGCTGATATAGCCGATGCTGCCGCACCAGGCATTGCGGCGGTGGGGCTCCAGTTCATCAATGATCTCCATTGCCCGCACCTTCGGCGCACCGGTGATGGAGCCGCCCGGGAACGCGGCGCGCAGCAGGTCGCAGGCCGTGCGCGAGTCTGGCAGCCGCGCGGTAATGGTGCTGACCAGATGATGCACCGCAGGGAAAGGCTCGACGACAAACAGTTCCGGCACGCGGACGCTGCCCGGCACGGCCACCCGGCCAATGTCGTTGCGCATCAGATCGACAATCATCAGGTTTTCGGCGCGGTCTTTCGGCGAGGCGGCGAGTTTTTCCGCCTGCTTGCGGTCGGCGTCGGGATCGGCAAGGCGTGGCAGCGTGCCTTTAATCGGACGGGTTTGAATGGTGCCCTCGGCCAGATGAATAAAACGCTCGGGCGACAGGCTGAGGATCGCCCCCTGTTCCAGACGGACAAATGCGCTGAACGGCGCCTTATTGCTGGCATTTAGGCGGGTAAACGCCTGCCATTCATCTCCCCGATAGGTCGCCTGGAAGCGCTGGGCGAGGTTAACCTGGTAGCAGTCGCCGCTTTGCAGATACGCCTGAACGCGCGCGAATTTTTCGGCATATTCCGCAGCGCTCATGTTGGAGCGCCAGCCGGAGGTCAGCGTGAACGTCTCTGCGGGTGCAGCCTGTTGCGCCTCAAGCCAGTCCAGACGCGCCTGGACGTCACGATGGCTCAGCAGGGAAACCGTTTTTTTCTGGTGATCGACAATTAACGCCCAGTCATACAGCCCCACGGCCATGTCTGGCAGAGAAATATCAGCCTGAGCATGCTCGGGCAGCGTTTCGAAACGGCGGCCCAAATCATAGCCAAACAGGCCCAGCGCGCCTCCCTGGAAGGGAAGGTCCGGGTTTGGCGTAGCGGATAAGCCCAGCGCGTTAATATCGTGCTGAAGCTGCGCCAGCGGATCGTCCGTCAGCGACAGGTCATCGGTTGTCAGCGTCTTCAGCGGATCGGCGACCAGAATATCAAAGCGGCTGTAGGGATGGTCCGCATGGCCGGAGTGCAGCAGCATCGCAAAAGGAAGATGGCTCAGGCGGGAAAACCAGTATTCAGCGGCGTCTGTCCGCCAGGGCAGGGTAATAACAGTGGGGAAGCGCATGTTCATGTGTGGCATACTACCGGGCAGCGTGAAATAATTAGCGCGAATAATTTAGCAGGAGTTGACGATGTTTGCAGATTTACCTTCTCTGAGCCATGAACAGCAGCAGAAAGCGGTTGAGCGAATTCAGGAACTGATGTCCCAGGGGATGAGCAGCGGACAGGCGATTTCCCAGGTGGCGGAAGAACTGCGCGCCACGCATACCGGCGAGCGGATCGTGGCGCGTTTCGAGGATGAAGATGAAGAGTGATCGGGCTTAAACCGCCGCGATAATCTTAATCTCAACCTTGTATTCCGGCTTCATCAGCGTGGCCTGTACGGTGCAGCGTACAGGCGCGTGACCCGCCACCACCCACGCATCCCAGGCTTTGTTCATTGCCGCGAAGTCGTCTTTGTTCGCCAGGAAAATCGTCGCATCCAGAATGCGGGATTTGTCGCTGCCCTGTTTTTCCAGCACCGCGTCAATCTGCGCCAGGGTATTGGCCGTCTGCTCAAACGCATCCGCGTCAAGGTTCGCCGGGACGCCGGTGTAGTAGAGCGTCTGGTTGTGGATCACCACATCAGACCAGCGGGCTTCGGCATCAATGCGCACAATTGTCATAAACGTTTCCTCGTTATTTTTCGTCGTCAGGCGGCAAGACTGCCATATTGTTCTCGTGTCGTCACTATTTGGGGTGGCACAGGAGAGGATGGGCTGACATAATCCCTGTGCAAAAATACAGTGAGAGAGCACCGTGGCAGACGATTTTTCCCCTGAAGGTCAATTAGCGCAGGCTATCCCCGGCTTCAAACCCCGTGAGCCTCAGCGACAGATGGCGCACGCCGTTGCACGCGCCATCGATAAGGCTCAGCCGCTGGTGGTCGAAGCGGGTACCGGCACGGGTAAAACCTATGCTTATCTTGCGCCGGCGCTGCGGGCGAAAAAAAAGGTGATTATCTCGACCGGTTCGAAAGCCCTGCAGGACCAGCTCTACAGCCGCGATTTGCCCACGGTGGCAAAGGCGCTGAAATACAAAGGCCGTCTGGCCCTGCTGAAGGGGCGCTCCAACTATCTCTGCCTGGAACGCCTTGAGCAGCAGGCGCTGGCGGGCGGTGACCTGCCGGTGCAAACCCTGAGCGACGTCATTATCCTTCGCGCCTGGGCGAACCAGACGGAAGAGGGCGACATCAGCACCTGCGCGAGCGTGCCGGAAGACTCTCCCGCCTGGCCGCTGGTGACCAGCACCAACGACAACTGCCTCGGCAGCGACTGCCCGCTGTATAAAGACTGCTTCGTGGTGAAAGCGCGCAAAACGGCGATGGATGCTGATGTTGTTGTGGTGAACCATCATCTGTTTCTGGCGGATATGGTCGTCAAGGACAGCGGCTTTGGTGAGCTGATCCCGGAGGCGGACGTGATGATCTTCGACGAAGCCCACCAGCTTCCGGACATCGCCAGCCAGTATTTTGGGCAGTCGCTCTCCAGCCGCCAGCTGCAGGATCTGGCGAAAGATTTCACCATTGCTTACCGGACCGAACTCAAAGATACCCAGCAGCTGCAGAAGTGCGCCGACCGTCTGGCGCAGAGCGCGCAGGATTTCCGTTTACAGCTCGGCGAGCCGGGCTATCGCGGTAACCTGCGCGAGCTGCTGGCGGACAAAAACATCCAGCGCGCGCTGCTGCTGCTCGATGATGCGCTTGAGCTCTGCTACGACGTAGCGAAACTGTCGCTCGGCCGCTCCGCGCTGCTGGATGCGGCCTTCGAACGCGCCACGCTCTATCGCGGGCGGCTGAAGCGGCTGAAAGAGATTAACCAGCCGGGTTACAGCTACTGGTACGAGTGCACTTCGCGCCACTTTACCCTGGCGCTCACGCCGCTGACGGTGGCGGATAAATTTAAAGAGGTGATGGCGCAAAAGCCGGGCAGCTGGATCTTCACGTCGGCAACCCTGTCGGTGAATGACGACCTGCACCACTTCACCGAGCGCCTCGGCATCGAGCAGGCGGAATCGCTGCTTCTGCCCAGCCCGTTCGATTACGAAAAGCAGGCGCTGCTCTGCGTGCCGCGCAATCTGCCGCTGCCGAACCAGCCGGGGGCGGCGCGGCATCTCGCGGCGATGCTGAAGCCGATGATCGAGGCCAATAACGGCCGCTGCTTTATGCTCTGCACCTCCCACGCCATGATGCGCGACCTCGCCGAGCAGTTCCGCGCCACCATGACGCTACCGGTGCTGCTGCAGGGCGAAACCAGCAAAGGCCAGCTGCTGCAGCAGTTCGTTAGCGCCGGTAATGCCCTGCTGGTCGCAACCAGCAGCTTCTGGGAAGGGGTCGACGTGCGGGGCGATACGCTCTCGCTGGTGATCATTGATAAGCTGCCGTTTACCTCCCCGGACGATCCGCTGCTGAAGGCGCGCATGGAAGACTGCCGCCTGCGCGGCGGCGATCCGTTTGACGAGGTTCAGCTGCCGGATGCGGTCATTACGCTTAAGCAAGGGGTAGGGCGCTTAATCCGTGACGTCACCGATCGCGGCGTGCTGGTCATCTGCGATAACCGGCTGGTGATGCGTCCTTACGGGGCAACCTTCCTTGCAAGCCTGCCGCCCGCACCGCGGACGCGGGACATAAAACGCGCGGTGCGTTTCCTGGCAAACCCAACGGCGGAGTAATTTACCCCGGAGTGTGCTAAGATGCGCGCCATTTTGTGACTGACCCTTGCGAGAGCGCGACGACTGATGCGAATTCTGGCTATTGATACCGCGACAGAGGCTTGCTCTGTTGCTCTGTTGAACGACGGTGCTGTTTCTGCCCATTTCGAAGAGTGCCCACGGGAACACACCCAACGCATTCTCCCCCTGGTAAAAGCCATTTTAACCCAGGGCAACACCTCCTTAACCGACCTCGACGCGCTGGCCTTTGGCCGCGGCCCCGGCAGCTTTACGGGCGTACGCATCGGGATTGGCATTGCGCAGGGGCTAGCGCTGGGCGCCGAACTGCCGATGATCGGCGTCTCTACCCTCGCCACCATGGCACAGGGCGCATGGCGTATGACCGGGGCAACGCGCGTCCTGGCAGCGATTGATGCCCGCATGGGCGAAGTCTACTGGGCCGAATACACCCGCGACGAGCAGGGCGTGTGGCACGGTGAAGAGACGGAAGCCGTGCTTAAGCCGGAAGCGGTGACGGAACGGCTGAAGCAGCTGTCCGGCGAGTGGGCGACCGTCGGTACGGGCTGGCCAGCGTGGCCTGAGATGGCGAACGACACCGGGCTGACGCTGGTGGACGGCAACATGCTTCTGCCGGCTGCGGAAGATATGCTTCCGATTGCCAGCCAGCTGCTCGCAGCAGGCAAAACCGTGGCCGTTGAACACGCGGAACCGGTTTATTTGCGAAACACCGTCGCGTGGAAGAAACTTCCGGGCCGCGAGTGACTCTCAGTAACAGGAACTGAGAAAAAGGAGTCGCATCATGGCGGTTCAGACTAAAGTAGTACGCCTTATTATGGCAGGCGCGGTTGCCATAGCACTGAGCGGATGCGTTTCCGTTCCTGATGCGATTAAGGGCAGCAGCCCGACGCCACAGCAGGATCTGGTTCGGGTGATGAATGCACCTGAGCTGTACGTCGGCCAGGAAGCCCGCTTTGGCGGTAAGGTCATAGACGTACAAAACCAGCAGGGTAAAACCCGTCTGGAGATCGCGACCGTTCCGCTGGACAGCGGCGCTCGGCCTGTACTGGGCGAGGCCTCCCGCGGGCGCATCTATGCGGACGTCAGCGGGTTCCTGGACCCGGTCGATTTCCGCGGACAGCTGGTGACCGTCGTCGGGCCGATTACCGGCGCCGTGCAGGGCAAAATCGGCAGCACGCCGTACAAATTTATGACCATGCAGGTGAACGGCTATAAGCGCTGGCGGCTGGCACAGCAGGTGATCATGCCGCCTCAGCCGATCGATCCGTGGATGTGGGGTCCACATCCTTATCGTTACGGCTACCCGGGCTGGGGCTGGTATAACCCGGGACCTGCACAGGTACAGACGATCGTTACTGAGTAACTTACTGTTATTGTTAGAAAAGAGACAGCGGCTCAGCCGCTGTCTCTGTTTTTTTACGGATAAAACGAAAAAAAAGAGTGACGCGCTTCGCAACCTTAAATCTGAACAATTAATAAACTGGTACGCTGAGTTAATATAATGTTAACAAACTGTTTATTATCGGGGTTGTGATGACGACGAACACTCATTTCAGAGGTGATGCATTGAAGAAGGTTTGGCTTAACCGTTATCCCGCAGACGTTCCTGCTGAGATCAATCCTGACCGTTATCAATCCCTGGTGGAATTATTTGAACACTCGGTAAGGCGCTACGCGGACCAGCCCGCATTTGTGAATATGGGCGAGGTGATGACGTTCCGTAAGCTGGAGGAGCGCAGCCGGGCGTTTGCGGCGTACCTGCAGGAAGGGCTGGGGCTGCAAAAAGGGGATCGCGTCGCGCTAATGATGCCGAACCTGCTGCAATACCCGGTGGCGCTGTTCGGTATCCTGCGTGCCGGGATGATCGTCGTTAACGTCAACCCGCTGTACACCCCGCGCGAGCTGGAGCATCAGCTTAACGACAGCGGCGCGGTTGCGATTGTCATTGTGTCCAACTTTGCCCATACGCTGGAAAAAGTGGTCGACAAAACCCAGGTGAAACACGTCATCCTGACGCGCATGGGGGATCAACTCTCCACCGCCAAAGGCACGCTGGTTAACTTTGTCGTCAAATACGTCAAACGTCTGGTGCCAAAATACCATCTGCCGGACGCTATCTCCTTCCGCCGTGCGCTGCATGCGGGCTATCGTATGCAGTACGTTAAGCCGGAAGTGGTCTCAGAAGATCTCGCGTTCCTGCAGTATACCGGCGGTACCACCGGCGTGGCGAAAGGCGCAATGCTGACCCACCGCAACATGCTGGCGAACCTTGAGCAGGTCAATGCAACCTACGGGCCGCTGCTGCATCCCGGCAAAGAGCTGGTCATTACGGCGCTGCCGCTGTACCACATTTTCGCACTGACCATGAACTGCCTGCTGTTTATTGAGCTCGGCGGGCAAAACGTGCTGATTACTAACCCGCGTGATATCCCGGGGCTGGTGAAAGAGCTGGCAAAATACCCGTTCACCGCCATGACCGGGGTAAATACCCTGTTTAACGCGCTGCTTAATAACAAAGAGTTCCAGCAGCTGGACTTCTCCACGCTCCATCTCTCTGCGGGCGGCGGCATGCCGGTTCAGCAGGCGGTGGCCGAGCGCTGGGTGAAGCTTACCGGCCAGTATCTGCTGGAGGGCTATGGCCTGACGGAGTGCGCGCCGCTGGTCAGCGTTAACCCGCATGACATCGACTACCACAGCGGAAGCATTGGACTGCCCGTTCCTTCTACTGAAGCGAAACTGGTCGATGATAACGATAACGAAGTCGCGCCGGGTGAGCCGGGGGAGCTGTGCGTCAAAGGTCCACAGGTCATGCTGGGTTACTGGCAGCGTCCCGACGCGACCGACGAAATCATCAAAGACGGCTGGCTACATACCGGTGACATCGCGGTGATGGATGACGAGGGCTTCCTGCGCATTGTCGATCGCAAGAAAGATATGATCCTGGTCTCCGGCTTCAACGTCTATCCGAATGAGATCGAAGACGTGGTCATGCAGCACAGCGGCGTACTCGAAGTGGCAGCGGTCGGCGTGCCTTCCGGCAGCAGCGGTGAAGCGGTGAAGATATTTGTGGTCAAGAAAGATCCTTCTCTCACCGAGGAAGCGCTGATAACGTTTTGTCGTCGTCAGCTGACGGGCTATAAAGTGCCGAAGCTGGTGGAATTCCGCGACGAGCTGCCGAAATCCAACGTCGGGAAGATATTACGACGAGAATTACGTGACGAAGCCCGTGCCAAAGTAGACAATAAGGCCTGAGCTTCACGTTAATCGTCCAGACGCCGGTTAAGCCGGCGTTTTTTATGGGCGCAAACAAAAGAGAATCCGATTTGAATTACCAGATGATCACGACCAACGACGAGCTGGCTTCGCTGTGCGAAGTGACGCGCGACTTTCCTGCCATTGCCCTGGATACCGAGTTTGTCCGTACCCGGACGTACTACCCGCAGCTGGGGTTGATTCAGATGTACGACGGTAAACACGTGTCGCTGATCGACCCTCTCGGCATTACCGACTGGACGCCGATGCGCGATCTGCTGCTCGATACCGCCGTCACGAAATACCTGCACGCAGGCAGTGAAGATCTGGAAGTCTTTCTGAACACCTTTGGCATCATGCCTCAGCCGCTGATTGATACGCAGATCCTTGCGGCGTTCAGCGGGCGACCGCTCTCCTGGGGCTTTGCCGCCATGGTGGAGGAGTATACGGGCCTGACGCTGGATAAAAGCGAATCCCGTACCGACTGGCTGGCGCGTCCGCTTACCGCGCGCCAGCTGGAGTATGCGGCGGCTGACGTGTTTTACCTGCTGCCGATCGCCGGACAGCTGATGAAAGAAGCCGAGGCATCCGGCTGGCTGTCCGCCGCGCTGGACGAGTGCCGTATGACCCAGCTGCGTCGTCAGGAAGTGGTGGATCCGAAAGAGGCCTGGCGCGACATCAGCAACGCCTGGCAGCTGCGTACGCGTCAGCTGGCGTGCCTGCAGCTGCTGGCAGACTGGCGCTTGCGTAAAGCGCGCGAGCGCGATCTGGCCGTTAACTTTGTGGTTCGCGAAGAGCATCTCTGGGCGGTTGCGCGCTATATGCCGGGCAGCCTCGGCGAGCTGGACAGCATTGGGCTTTCGGGCAGTGAAATCCGTTTCCACGGCAAAACCCTGCTGGCGCTGGTCGCAAAAGCGCAGGCGTTACCGGAAGAGGCGCTGCCGGAACCGCTGCTGAACCTGATGGATATGCCAGGCTATCGCAAAGCGTTTAAGGACATCAAAGCGCTGGTGCAGGCGGTGGCTACGGAAAGCAAGCTGAGCGCGGAACTGCTCGCTTCACGCCGTCAGATTAATCAGCTGCTTAACTGGCACTGGAAGCTGAAGCCGCAGAATGGCTTGCCGGAAATGATGGCGGGATGGCGCGGGGAATTGATGGCCGATCGCCTGAATACGCTGCTGGAAGGTTATCCGCGATAAAAAATATGCCGGGTGATAAACCCGGCATATTTCCCCGGTGGCGCTGCGCTTACCGGGGCGACGAAATCACAAACCTACGGACGCGACTCTTCCGCTTCCGGGAGCGTCACGTTCAGCTCCAGAATCGAAATATCCCCGTCTTTTTGTTCCAGCTGCACCGTCACCATCTCCGGGTCAATCTGCACGTACTTACAGATCACTTCCAGGATGTCCTTGCGCAGCTGCGGCAGGTAGTGAGGCTCGGCGTCGCTACGACGACGCTCCGCAACGATAATTTGCAGACGTTCTTTTGCGATGTTGGCGGTGTTCTTTTTCCGCGAGAGAAAAAAGTCCAGTAATGCCATAACTTATCCTCCGAACAGGCGTTTGAGGAAACCTTTCTTCTCTTCTTCAATGAAGCGGAAAGGACGTTCTTCTCCCAGCAGACGGTCAACGGTATCGGCGTAAGCTTTACCTGCATCTGCCATTGTATCAAGGATCACTGGCTCGCCCTGGTTAGAGGCGCGTAACACGGACTGATCTTCCGGGATAACGCCCACCAGCTTAATGCGCAGGATCTCCAGCACGTCTTCCATGCTCAGCATGTCACCTTTGTTCACGCGGCCCGGGTTGTAGCGGGTGAGCAGCAGGTGTTCTTTAATCGGGTCTTCGCCATTTTCCGCACGACGGGATTTAGAGGCGAGGATCCCGAGAATGCGGTCTGAGTCACGCACGGATGAAACTTCAGGGTTGGTGGTGATGATTGCTTCATCAGCGAAGTAGAGCGCCATTAGGGCACCGGTTTCGATGCCGGCAGGGGAGTCACAGACGATGAAGTCGAACTCCATTTTTTTCAGCTCGTCGAGCACCTTTTCCACCCCTTCACGGGTCAGGGCGTCTTTGTCACGCGTCTGAGAAGCCGGGAGAATGTAGAGGTTCTCGGTGCGCTTGTCTTTAATCAGCGCCTGGTTCAGCGTGGCATCGCCCTGAATGACGTTCACAAAGTCATACACGACGCGACGCTCACATCCCATGATGAGGTCGAGGTTACGCAGGCCGATATCGAAGTCGATAACGACGGTTTTCTTTCCCTTCTGGGCCAAACCAGTAGCGATGGCCGCGCTGGAGGTGGTCTTGCCAACGCCTCCTTTACCCGAAGTAACAACAATAATGCGTGCCATAGAAATTCCTTGTTAAAAAGGGATCAATTCAACGGTTGAACGGTCAACGCGTCGTCTGCCAGAAGCAGGCGAGCCGCTTTGCCATAAAATTCGGCTGGGATCTTGTCGCTCAGCCAATATTCACCTGCGATGGACACCAGTTCCGCCGTCAGGTGAGTACAAAATATTTGCGCGTCCCGATCGCCACTTGCACCTGCGAGCGCACGTCCACGCATCATACCGTAAACGTGAATATTGCCATCTGCAATCAGCTCAGCGCCAGCACTGACGTGGCTTGTAACAATCAGATCACAGTTTGGTGCATAAATGCGCTGACCGGAACGAACCGGGACATCAATCATTCGCGTTTTTGTGATGTTTGTAACGTTTTGCGCCGCAGGAGGGGGCGTTTCGACGGCAACGGGTGCCGCACGCGGGGCTTTTTCTTTGCCTTCATTCAGAAGCGGCAGCCCCGCACGGTCAATTTCCGCTTTCAGTTCAGTATCTTTGCAGCCGCTGATGCCGACAATACGCAGTCCGGTCGAGGAGACGGCCTGCTGGAGACGTTTCCAGTTAATCGGCGCTTCAAGACCGCTGACGTTGATCACAACAGGGGCGTGCTTCAGGAAGGCGGGAGCCTGGGCGATTTTGTCTTCTAACGCCTGACGAATAACCTCGGGTTTTGCATCATGCAAATGTACCACTGATAAGGTGAAGCTACTGCCTTTAAGCTCGATGGGCGTGTTTGACATCCTGGCCTTACTCAATTTGCTATTAACCGCAACCACTCGCTGCGATATTCCGAAGAGTATCAGGCATGTTATAGTCAGGAGTATATTGAGGCAAGCAACCACCCATTAATTCAGAGTAAAAACATGTTTTGTGTGATCTACAGAAGTACAACCCGTGACCAGACCTATCTTTATGTCGAAAAGAAAGACGATTTTTCACGCGTGCCTGAAGAATTAATGAAGAGCTTTGGCCGACCGCAGATGGCGATGCTGCTGCCGCTTGATGGTCGCAAGAAACTGGTGAATGCCGATCTGGAGAAAGTGAAAACGGCATTAGCCGAGCAGGGCTATTATTTACAGCTTCCGCCGCCACCCGAGAATTTATTAAAACAACATCTTGAGGCGAACGGTAAAAAATAGTCTCAACTGTTTTTGAGCACAACACATCAACCGTTTAGGGGTCGACCATGTATCAACATCATAACTGGCAAGGTGCATTACTGGATTATCCCGTCAGCAAAGTGGTTTGCGTGGGCAGCAACTATGCAAAACATATTCAGGAGATGGGCAGTGCGACGCCAGAAGAGCCGGTTCTGTTCATTAAGCCTGAAACGGCGCTTTGCGATATTCGCCAGCCGCTGGCCCTGCCGCAGGGGCTCGGCTCGGTGCACCACGAAGTGGAACTCGCCGTGCTGATCGGCGCAACGCTGCGTCAGGCCTCCGAAGAGCATGTGCAGAAAGCGATTGCCGGATACGGCGTGGCGCTGGATCTGACGCTACGCGACGTGCAGGGCAAAATGAAGAAAGCGGGGCAGCCGTGGGAAAAAGCCAAAGGGTTTGATAATTCCTGCCCGATTTCGGCGTTTGTGCCGGTGAGCGAATTTACCGGCGATCCGCAGGATACGCCGCTCAGCCTGAAGGTTAACGGTGAAATCCGCCAGCAGGGCACCACGGCAGACATGATCCATAAGATTGTGCCGCTGATCGCCTACATGAGCCGCTTCTTTACCCTCAAGCCGGGTGATGTGATCCTGACCGGCACGCCGGAAGGCGTTGGTCCGCTCGCGAGCGGTGATGAACTTGAAGTTGGTTTTAACGGCCTGTCGCTGAAAACCCGCGTGCTGTAACCTCCTCTTGCCGCCTGAAAAGGGCGGCAAAACTTGCAACGACGTGCCAGACTCGTTATAAGGTGCGCTTTCTTTTGACGTGTGGACATCCTGATGAACGACATCCCTTTCTGGCAAAGCAAAACTCTCGACGACATGACCGACGCGGAATGGGAATCCTTATGCGACGGCTGTGGTCAGTGCTGCCTGCACAAGCTGATGGATGAAGACACGGACGAAATCTACTTCACCAACGTGGCCTGCAAGCAGCTGAACATCAAAACCTGCCAGTGCCGCAACTACGAGCGCCGCTTCGAGTTCGAGCCAGACTGCATTAAATTAACCCGTGAGAATCTGCCCACCTTTGAATGGCTGCCGCATACCTGCGCGTATCGCCTGCTGGCGGAGGGGAAAGGTCTGCCTGACTGGCACCCCCTGCTGACCGGTTCAAAAGCGGCGATGCACGGCGAACGTATCTCCGTGCGCCACATTGCGGTAAAAGAGTCCGAGGTGCGGGACTGGGAAGATCACATCATGAACCACCCGACCCGTTGAGATTAAAAAACCCGCC
This sequence comes from Enterobacter sp. PL1, assembly GCF_945957325.1. Taxonomy (NCBI): domain Bacteria; kingdom Pseudomonadati; phylum Pseudomonadota; class Gammaproteobacteria; order Enterobacterales; family Enterobacteriaceae; genus Enterobacter; species Enterobacter sp. PL1. The sequence goes on along the minus strand of NZ_CAMFKT010000005.1, from coordinate 103,686 downwards.
AAAGCGGGTTTTTTATTGTGCGCTGTTGTGTCTGGTGGCGCTGCGCTTACCCGACCTACAACACCGTAGGCCCGCGCAAGCGAAGCGCCGCCGGGCGAATTAGCGCCCGAACAAATCGCGCTTCTTCGGTTTGAACGGCTGAGCGATCAACACCAACAGCGCCACGACGAAGTAGGCGGCAAAAATGCCCACCAGCCACTGCGGCATCTCCAGCGTCAGGAATTCCCACTGGCGAACGGAGCAGTCACCGGAGGCAACGAACACCTGCGGCAGCCATTTGTCCAGCGGCAGCCAGCTCGGGAAGCGGGCGGCAAAATCGCAGGTCATAAACGGTGACGGATGCAGCTGCATCATCGTGTGCTGCCAGGAGAGTTCAATGCCTTTCCAGGCGCTGTAGAGCCAGATTGCGATCCCGGCATAGCGAAGCGGCGACTTCGGCGCAATCGCGCCGACCAGGCCAGCCCCCATAATGCCGAACAGCGCGCAGCGTTCGTAAATACAGAGCACGCATGGTTTGAGTCCCATTACGTGCTGGAACCACAGCGCGACCATTTCCAGCGCAAAGGCGGTCAGGGCCATTAACAACCACGCTCCGCGACCGCGGGAGCACTGGTTTAAAAATCTCAACATAATCATTTCCCTGGAACATGCTTAGAAAGCGCAGTGTAAACGAATTCGTTTTTCGCGCCACCTGTACCTGGCGAAATAAAACGTAATTGGATGTTTATCGTGCGAAAAGGCAAACGGGCAGCGAACTGCCCGAGTTGCAGAGTTTACTGCGCCGCAAGTATACCCGCTTGTATCAACCATTGCGTACAGGGAATAAGGGTAATTTTGACGCAAAGCAATCCCACGATCGTAAGCACCAGCGTATAGGGCAGGGCCATCCAGACCATTCTTCCATAAGAAAGACGTATGAGTGGCGCAAGGGCGGAGGTCAGCAGGAACAGGAAGGCGGCCTGGCCATTGGGTGTCGCCACCGACGGCAGGTTGGTACCGGTGTTGATCGCCACGGCCAGCAGTTCAAACTGTCCGGCGCTGATCACGCCTTGCTCCATCGCGGTCTTAGCCTCGTTAATGTAAACCGTCCCGACAAAGACGTTATCTGAGATTGACGAGAGCAGGCCGTTAAACAGGTAAAACAGCGACAGCTGAGCATCCGGTGATGCCCGTAAGACAAAGGCAATAATCGGCGCGAACAGGTGCTGGTCGATTATCACCGCCACGACCGCAAAGAACACCGCCAGCAGGGCGGTAAACGGCAGCGCTTCGGTGAAGGCTTTGCCGATGGCATGCTCATCCGTCACGCCGGTAAAGGTCGTGGCGAGAATAATCACGGACAGACCAATCAGCCCCACTTCAGCAAGATGGAACGCCAGCGCGGCGATAAGCCAGACGCCGATGATCCCCTGTGCAATCAGGCGCAGCGTCTCCTGGCGCGTCCGCTGGCGTCGGCTCTGCAGATCGAATTTATGCAGCTCCTGACGTACCGGCTCCGGGAGTTGTGCCCCGTAACCAAAGAGGCGAAACTTCTCCACCAGCAAACAGGTCGCCAGACCGCAGATCAGCACCGGCACGCTCACCGGGGCCATTCTCAGGAAGAAATCACCGAAGTGCCAGCCCGCCGCTTTCGCAATGATCAGGTTTTGCGGCTCGCCCACCATCGTCATCACGCCCCCCAGTGCGGTACCGACGCCGGCATGCATCATCAGGCTGCGCAGGAAGGCGCGAAACTGCTCAAGTACCTCACGGTTATGCGCATCGACATGGCTGTCATCCTGCAGATCCTCACCCGGACGAGAGGAGGCCACGCGGTGATAAATACCGTAAAACCCCACCGCGACGCTTATCACCACCGCGACGACCGTCAGCGCGTCCAGGAAGGCTGACAGGAAGGCCGCCGCAAGGCAAAACGCCAGCGAGAGAACCATTTTCGACGGAATGCTGAGCAGCAGGCGCGTAAAGATAAACAGCAGCAGCTGTTTCATAAAGTAGATGCCCGCCACCATAAACATCAGCAGCAGAAGCACTTCAAGATTGGATGCCAGCTCTGCTTTGACATGCTCGGCAGAGGTCATGCCAATCACTACCGCTTCAAACGCCAGCAATCCGCCCGGCAACAGGGGATAGCATTTCAGCGCCATCGCCAGGGTGAAGATAAACTCCGCGACCAGCAGCCACCCGGCAACGAACGGGTTCACGTAAAAGAGGAGAGGGTTAACGACCAGGAACACCAGCAGTATCAGTTTGTACCAGTCAGGAGACTGGCCTAAAAAATTGCGCCACAGAGCGCGCCCAAAAGAAATTTCCACGACAGACGTCCTTCCCCGTCAAGTAAGACAAAACATCAGTATACGCAAAATTCACGGTCCAGACGCGGATAAGACCGCATTGTAAATTTCATAAAAATGAAACGGCGATCCCTCTTTTCTCTCTTTGCCGCGCTACCTGCCACTGCACGCCTCTGGTATGATGAGTCCAATTTGCTAAAGCTGTGTAATGGAAATCTCACTATGGTCATTAAGGCGCAGAGCCCGGCGGGTTTCGCGGAAGAGTACATCATTGAAAGCATCTGGAATAATCGTTTCCCTGCGGGGTCCATTCTTCCGGCTGAACGCGAACTCTCTGAACTGATTGGCGTCACTCGCACCACGCTGCGTGAAGTGCTTCAGCGACTGGCGCGCGATGGCTGGTTGACGATCCAGCACGGCAAGCCAACAAAAGTGAACAACTTCTGGGAAACCTCCGGGCTGAACATTCTTGAAACGCTGGCGCGTCTCGATCATGAAAGCGTGCCGCAGCTCATTGATAATCTGCTCTCCGTTCGCACCAACATCGCGACGATCTTTATTCGTACGGCTTTCCGCCAGCATCCGGAAGATGCGCTTGCGGTGCTGGCCAGTGCCAACGAGGTGGAAGATCACGCCGACGCGTTCGCCACCCTCGATTACAACGTCTTCCGTGGCCTGGCGTTTGCCTCCGGCAACCCGGTGTACGGTCTGATCCTCAACGGTATGAAGGGACTCTACACCCGCATTGGCCGCCACTACTTTGCCAATCCCGAAGCCCGCAGCCTGGCGCTGGGCTTTTACCATAAGCTGAGCAAGCTGTGCTCCGAAGGTCTGCACGATCAGGTGTATGAGACGGTGCGCCGCTACGGTCACGATTCCGGTGAAATCTGGCACCGTATGCAGAAAACGCTGCCGGGTGATTTGGCGATTCAGAGCCGCTGAAATAAAAAACCTCTCGTGTGAGAGGTTTTTTTTCGTCGGGTGGCGGCTGCGCCTTACCCGACCTACGGGTCTTGTAGGCCCGGTAAGCGTAGCGCCACCGGGCAAAAAAGGCTGGACTAAAGCGTATTCAACCGCGCCGGGCAGCGTTCAAGCAGCTCGACGCTCCCGTCTTCATTCTGCTGCTCCAGCTGCACGTCAAAGCCCCACAGGCGATGCACGTGCTTCAGCACCTCTTTACGCCCTTTATCCAGCGGCGCGCGATTGTGCGGGATATAGCGCAGCGTCAGGGAGCGGTCACCGCGTAAATCCACGTTCCAGACCTGGATATTTGGTTCAAGGTTGCTCAGGTTGTACTGGGAAGAGAGGCGAGAGCGGATCTCACGGTAACCCTCCTCGTTGTGGATTGCGGAGATCTCCAGATAGTTGTTGCGGTCGTCGTCCAGCACGGTGAAGAAGCGGAAGTCACGCATGATCTTCGGCGACATAAACTGGCTGATGAAGCTCTCATCCTTAAAGTCGCGCATCGCAAAGTGCAGCGTTTCCAGCCAGTCAGATCCGGCGATATCCGGGAACCAGTATTTGTCTTCTTCCGTCGGCGACTGACAGATACGCTTAATGTCCTGGAACATGGCGAAGCCAAGGGCATACGGGTTAATCCCGCTGTACCACGGGCTGTTATAGGGCGGCTGGAACACCACGTTGGTATGGCTGTGGAGGAACTCCATCATAAACCGCTCGGTGACTTTCCCCTCGTCGTACAGGTGGTTGAGGATGGTGTAGTGCCAGAAGGTCGCCCAGCCTTCGTTCATCACCTGCGTCTGTTTTTGCGGGTAGAAATACTGGCTCACCTTGCGCACGATGCGCAGGATCTCACGCTGCCACGGCTCCAGCAGCGGGGCGTTCTTCTCCATAAAATAGAGCAGGTTTTCCTGTGGCTCGGACGGATAACGCCGCGCTTCGGCGATCGTTTTTTCTTCCTCACGCTTCGGCAGGGTGCGCCACAGCATGTTCACCTGGCTTTGCAGATACTCTTCGCGGCTTTTCTGCCGGGCCTTCTCCTCCTGCAGGGAGATTTTCTGCGGGCGTTTGTAGCGGTCAACGCCGTAGTTCATCAGCGCGTGACAGGAGTCGAGCAGTTTTTCCACTTCGTCCACGCCGTAGCGTTCTTCGCAGTCGGTAATGTATTTACGGGCGAAGATCAGGTAATCGACGATGGAGCTGGCATCCGTCCAGCTGCGGAACAGATAGTTATTCTTGAAAAAGGAGTTATGCCCGTAGCAGGCGTGCGCCATCACCAGCGCCTGCATGGTAATGGTGTTCTCTTCCATTAAATAGGCGATACACGGATTGGAGTTGATGACGATCTCATACGCCAGACCCTGCTGCCCGTGCTTATACAGCCGCTCCGTTTCGATAAATTTCTTACCAAACGACCAGTGCGGATAGTTAATCGGCATCCCGACGCTGGAGTAGGCGTCCATCATCTGTTCGGACGTAATGACTTCAATCTGATGGGGATAGGTATCCAGGCGATACAGTTTTGCAACCCGGTCGATTTCGGCGAGGTAAACATCCAGCAGCTCGAAGGTCCAGTCGGGTCCATCGCTCAGACGTGTGTTGTCCTTGTTCAGGGAATCAATAGTAGCCATTAGCGCGCCCTCGTTGTGGGTGCTCTCTCTGTCTGGAGAGCCTCCTTTCAAGCATAGATCAACGTGTTAAAAAGCGTGCTGGGGCAGAAATTTTTTCTTTGCGATTTCGCGTTTTTGATACGGCAAAAAAACGGTGTCTCTCAGCATTTTATGCTGGTTAAAAATAACGCGCAGCAGGAGATCCCAAATTAGCACTATCCCCTGATGCTGGGGGATGTGTGAGGTAAGTCACCATAAAAAAGTCGTATGTTGAATAATATTTTCAACTAGGTTATCAATCTGTAATTAGAAGATTGTTCTTTTGCACATAATGGAGTGGCTATGCGTGTTGTCATACTGGGAAGTGGTGTCGTTGGGGTAACCAGCGCCTGGTATTTAAGTCAGGCGGGACATGACGTCACCGTTATCGATCGTGAGTCAGGCCCCGCGCTGGAAACCAGCGCGGCGAACGCCGGGCAAATCTCTCCGGGCTATGCGGCACCGTGGGCAGCACCGGGCGTTCCGCTGAAAGCGATTAAATGGATGTTCCAGCGCCACGCGCCGCTGGCCATCAGCCTTGACGGCACGCAGTTCCAGCTGAAGTGGATGTGGCAGATGCTGCGCAACTGCGACACACGCCACTACATGGAGAATAAAGGGCGCATGGTGCGGCTGGCGGAATACAGCCGCGACTGTCTGAAAGCGTTGCGCGCCTCAACCGGGATTGAGTACGAAGGCCGTCAGGGCGGAACGCTCCAACTGTTCCGCACTGAACAACAGTATGAAAACGCTACCCGCGATATCGCCGTGCTGGAAGATGCTGGCGTACCGTACCAGCTGCTGGAAGCCAGCCAGCTTGGTCAGGTTGAACCTGCGCTGGCGGAAGTGGCGCATAAGCTGACGGGCGGCCTGCGCCTGCCGAATGACGAAACCGGCGACTGCCAGCTCTTTACGCAGCGTCTGGCGCAGATGTGCGAGCAGGCAGGGGTGAAATTCCGGTACAACACCTCTGTCGACAAGCTGCTGTCGGAAGGGGAAAAAATTTACGGCGTGAAGTGTGGCGAAGAGGTGATCAAAGCGGATGCCTACGTCATGGCGTTTGGTTCGTACTCCACCGCCATGCTGAAAGGCATTCTCGATATTCCGGTCTACCCGCTAAAAGGCTACTCGCTGACCATTCCGGTAAAAGAGGAGAGCGGCGCACCGGTTTCTACCATTCTGGATGAAACCTACAAAATCGCCATTACCCGCTTCGATAACCGCATCCGCGTAGGCGGCATGGCGGAGATTGTCGGCTTCAACACCGAACTGCTGAAACCGCGTCGTGAAACGCTGGAGATGGTGGTAGGGGACCTCTTCCCGCGCGGTGGCTTTGTCGAGCAGGCGACCTTCTGGACCGGCCTGCGTCCGATGACGCCGGACGGCACGCCGATTGTCGGGCGCACGCCGTTCAAAAACCTGTGGACCAATACCGGACACGGTACGCTTGGCTGGACGATGGCCTGCGGCTCCGGGCAGCTGCTGAGCGACCTGATTTCCGGACGCACGCCGGCCATTCCGTTTGACGATCTCAGTGTCGCGCGCTATCAATCGGGGTTTACGCCGTCGCGTCCACAGCACCTGCACGGCGCACATAACTAAGGAGTTGTCATGTCCCGTCCTGTTCTGGCTCAGCTGAACCTGCAGGCCCTGAAGGATAACCTGCAGATTGTTCGCCGGGCGGCACCTGGCGCACGCGTGTGGTCGGTGGTGAAAGCGAATGCCTACGGCCACGGCATTGACCGTATCTGGAGCGCGCTGAGCGCCACCGATGGCTTTGCGTTACTCAATCTGGAAGAGGCCATTCTGCTGCGCGAGCGCGGCTGGAAAGGGCCCATACTGCTGCTGGAGGGCTTCTTCCACGCCGACGATCTGCCGCTGCTGGATAAGTACCGGCTGACCACCAGCGTTCATAGCAACTGGCAGATCAAAGCGATTCAGGATGCGAAGCTCCACGCGCCGCTGGATATCTATCTCAAGGTCAACAGCGGCATGAACCGCCTGGGCTTCCAGCCTGAGCGGGTGCATACGGTCTGGCAGCAGCTGCGCGGCCTGAAGAACGTGGGTGAAATGACGCTGATGGCACACTTTGCCGACGCGGAAAAACCGGACGGTATCGCCGATGCCATGGTCCGCATTGAGCAGGCGGCAGAAGGGCTGGACTGCCCGCGCTCGCTGTCCAACTCGGCGGCCACGCTGTGGCATCCCGAGGCGCATTACAACTGGGTGCGTCCGGGGATCGTTCTGTACGGCGCGTCGCCCTCGGGCCAGTGGCAGGATATCGCCAACAGCGGCCTGAAGCCGGTTATGACCCTGCGCAGCGAAATCATTGGTGTGCAGACCCTGAAAGCTGGCGACACGGTGGGCTACGGTAGCCGCTATCGGGCAAAGGGCGAGCAGCGGATTGGTATCGTGGCGGGCGGCTATGCCGACGGCTACCCGCGCATTGCGCCGACCGGTACGCCTGTGTGGGTAGATGGAGTCCGCACGGGAACGGTAGGCACCGTATCAATGGATATGCTGGCCGTTGACCTGACGCCATGCCCGCAGGCGGGTATCGGTTCGCCGGTCGAGCTGTGGGGTAACGAAATCAAAATTGATGACGTGGCGGCCGCGGCGGGCACGGTAGGGTATGAACTGATGTGTGCCCTGGCACCGAGGGTGCCGGTTGTGACGGTGTAACGTATGTTCGCCGGGTGGCGCTAACGCTTACCCGGCCTACGTTCGAGGGTTTTGTAGGCCGGGTAAGGCTAAGCCCCCACCCGGCAAAAAAACCGCTACTCCGCTTCCTCTTCCATCGGCCTCAAACCGACTTTCCTTACCGCGTTATCTTCTTTCTCTGCTACCGTCCAGATCATCCCGGCAAACTCTACCTGATCGCCCACGACTGGGGCTGCGCCAAGCCGCTGCTGGATGATTTCGCCCAGCGTTTGCTGGCTATCTCCGTCTTCAGCACCTTCATCCAGGCCGTAAATCAGCGCCACATCGGCAAACCTGGCGCTGGCTTCCAGAATAAAATCGCCGAAGAAACGCTGGTCCAGCGCCACCGGCGGCGACTGGCTGAAGAGCTTGCCCAGCGCGGGCAGGTCGCGTTCGCGGCCAATCACGCACAGAATATCCCCTTCGCGCAGGCGGGTGCTGCCGGTAGGGTGCAACAGGACATTGTCGCGGAACAGGGCGGCAATGCGCGTTTCGGCCGGCATGTGCAAATCGCGCAGCGAAGCGCCCACGCACCATTTGTCGGCGCTCAGCTGATAGACGAACTGCTCCCACGGGTTTTCCGGATGAATGTCGAGCCCAACGCGGGAAACCGGCCAGCCCACGGGAGGGACCACGACTTTGGCTTTTTTCGCCGCCCACCCGAGGGACGTTCCCTGGAACAGCAGCGAAATCAGCACCACGAAGAAAGCCACGTTAAAGAACAGCCGGGCGTTATCCAGACCGGCCATCATCGGAAAGACCGCAAGAATAATCGGAACCGCGCCGCGCAGACCCACCCAGCTGATAAAGACGCGCTCGCGCAGGTTGAAGCCGCGAAACGGCAGCAGGCCAGCAAATACCGACAGCGGACGGGCGAAGAAGATCATCCACGCAGACAGCAGCAGCGCCGGAACGGCGATGGGCAGCAGGTCCGATGGGGTAACCAGAAGACCGAGCACCAGGAACATGCCGATCTGCGCCAGCCATGCCAGGCCGTCGAAGTTCTGCAAAATGGCATGGCGGTTGCGAATAGGGCGGTTGCCCATCAGGAACCCGCAGAGGTAGACGGCGAGAATGCCGCTGCCGTCCAGCGCCGTGGTAACGGCAAAAATGAGAATGCCGCCGCTCAAGGCCAGCAGCGGGTAAAGCCCCGCGGGCAGCGAGATGCGGTTGATCATCTGCTGCAAGAGGTATCCCCCCGCCAGGCCAATAACAATCCCCAGCCCGAACTGCTGCAGGATATGCCACGCAAACATCCAGCTGAGCCCCGTCTCGTGCTGCTGGATCATCTCAATCAGCGTGATGGTGAGAAACACCGCCATCGGGTCGTTGCTGCCGGATTCAATCTCAAGCGTGGAGCCAACGCGTTCGTTAAGCCCTTTTCCGCCGAGCAGGGAAAACACCGCAGCCGCATCGGTTGAGCCCACGATGGCGCCTATCAGCAACCCTTCCATGATATTGAGATGGAAAAGCCACGCGGCCATCATTCCGGTGAGGCCGGAGGTAATCAACACGCCGACCGTCGCGAGCGACAGCGCGGGGCCTAAGGCCACGCGGAAGGAGCTCGCCTGGGTGCGCATGCCGCCGTCCAGCAGGATCACCGCCAGCGCCAGGTTACTCACCATGTAGGCGAAAGGGTAGTTATCGAAAGGGATACCGCCAATGCCATCAATGCCGGCCAGCATGCCGATGGCGAGGAAAATAACAAGAATAGGTATGCCGAGACGCGATGAAAATGAACTTAATAAAATACTGCTGGTTACAAGGACCGAACCCAGAATGAAAAGGCTGATTATCGCTGCGGCATCCAATGTTCTCTTACTCCCACCTCAATGTTAACGCTGTTACTAAAACCCTAACATATTAACGACGGCAACAGCGTTTTATTAAGGGGGTATAACGGCTTTTTTATGCCTTTATGACAGGATGGCCGCTGATGGTCAGCCGGGAGCCGGAATCATTATGGAGCAGGGAGGCGTGCGCCCCCAGCGCCAGGGTCACGGTGCGCTGCTCATGACCGAAGTCCAGACCGGCGATCACCGGAATATCCAGCCGCGAGCGAATGAACTCAACCATGGTTTCCAGGGAGTAACCCGCGTCATAGTCATTCGGCTCAGAGCCGCTGAAGCTGCCCAGCACAATCGCGGACTGGCGCTCAAGAATACCGGCATGATAGAGCTGCAACAGCATGCGTTCGACGCGGAACGGATGTTCGTTGATATCTTCCAGCACCAGAATGCCGTTTTCAATGTTCGGCATCCACGGGGTGCCGATGAGCGAAACCAGCATCGCCAGGTTACCGCCCCAGAGCTGACCTTCGCATTCCCAGTGCGGTCCATTCCCCTGCCACTCCACGCTGTAGGTGGGATTACGCAGCGCGCGCCAGAAATGTTCCACGGTGAACGCTTCCAGCTCCGGCGCGCCGAAGTTACCGGCCAGCATCGGGCCGCTGAAGGTGATGACGTTATGCAGCGCCAGCAGCCCAAGCTGGATGACGGTGAAATCGCTGTGGCCGCATATCAGCAGCGGATCCTGCTGCTGACGCTGCGCCAGGCCCTGCCAGTCAATGCTCTCCAGCAGCCGGCTCGCGCCATATCCGCCGCGCACCGCCAGCACTATCCGGTTTTCACCCTTCAGGTTCACCAGACTGTTGATATCATTCAGCCGCTGCGCTTCGGTACCGGCAAAACGCTGCTGGCGGCGGGGGATAATCGTCTGATTTTCTACCTGGTGGCCCGATTCCAGCAAACGCTGAACGCCCCGCTGCGCCGCGTCCTGGTTAATGCAGTAGCCCGACGGCGCGATGAGATGAATCTGAGACATGGCAATTCCTTGCTGAATGAGAAACTAATTGTCTATATCATGCCGCGTATACGCCGCCTGCTTCAAGGGGCGGCGCACCGCGATGACCGGCTATAAGGATAGATGACGTGAAATTGAGATGGTTTGCTTTTTTGATTGTGTTGCTCGCTGGCTGTAGTTCAAAACATGATTATCAAAACCCGCCCTGGAACCCGGAAGTGCCGGTGAAGCGGGCGATGCAGTGGATGCCGATCAGTGAACAAGCCGGGAAAGCCTGGGGCGTCAGTCCGCGCCTCATCACGGCGATCATTGCGGTGGAGTCCGGCGGTAACCCCACGCTTGTCAGCAAGTCGAACGCGGTGGGGCTGATGCAGCTTAAAGCGTCAACGGCGGGGAGAGAGGTATACCGCTACATGGGCTGGAGCGGCCAGCCGTCGACCAGCGAGCTGAAGAACCCGGAGCGCAACATTTCAATGGGCACGGCCTATCTGAGCATCATGGAGCATGGCGTGCTGAAGGGGATTCAGGATCCGGAGGTCATGCAGTACGCGCTGGTGGTGTCTTACGTTAACGGCGCCGGCGCGTTGCTGAGAACCTTCTCCTCTGACCGCAAAGAGGCGATAGAAGAGATTAACGGCATGGACAAAGACGAATTCTTTGAGCATGTGGTGAAAAATCACCCGGCACCACAGGCGCCTCGTTATATCTGGAAAGTGCAGAAAGCGATGGATGCCATGTAATGCCGCAGACGGGCGGCGGTCACGCTGCCCGATGTTTTTTTACAGAACTTTATTTGCGCGTTCGCGCGCCTCCCGCTCCAGGGAGTAGATAATGCGCTGCAGTTCGCGCTCAGCGCCAGGTCCGACGTTGAGGAAACGGAAGCTCAGACGCGGCGTGGTGATCGTTTCATTTTTGCTGTCCACGACGGTGCGTTCGCTGATGGCAATCAGCTGTGCATCGAAATAAAAGCGCCCCCAGCCCCCCATATCCAGCTCGATTTGCGTGAACCGCATGCCCTCTACCAGTCCGTCAGGCTTCGGCGTATCCATCAGCGCGCCCATACCGCCCAGCGACAGATCGAAGAGACGGAAGCGAATCTCTTTTTTGTCCGGCATTTTGGCCTTGCAGAAGTAGGCAGGGTGAAGCGGGGCGCTGATGCGGAAATATTCACGGCGCTGGACAAACCAAAGATTAGTGGGAAGCGGGGTCACAAAGGCCGGCAGCCCCTGGTATTCGCTCAGTTCCAGTCGCGACAGGACAAACTCCACTTTGGCGCCCTGCGTTTCGGCCATCACCGCGATATTCTCCGCCTTCAGCGCCGCGCGGTTTTCATACTCCTGACTGCCTAAATCAATCACCAGCCGCTCCTGCGAAGCGTCAAGGATCTTACTGATGAACTGATTATTCGACCAGCTGATGCGCAGCGGCACTTCACCTTTTTGCAGGTCGCGTAATACCCCTAATACAGCCAGCGGATTTTGCTTGAGGAACTGCTCACTGTAATGACTCACGCCGGATGGCTCCTTGATAGATGACAGACTGTCTTAGCGTTATCGGCAATCTGCAATGAAACTTAATACAAACCGGTGAGTTTTTTTTGCCTGTTCAGGCAAAGATAAGTCGGTGACAAGAAAATGATTTTCCGGCGATGACCTATACTTAAGTTAGCTGTGCAGAAGGTTTTCTGCACATGCGTTAAACCTGCAAGAGGGCATCGCTATGGGTATCATCGCCTGGATTATCTTTGGTCTTATTGCTGGCGCTATCGCGAAATTGATCATGCCGGGAAACGATGGCGGCGGCTTTATTTTGACCTGCGTACTCGGGGTCGTTGGTGCGGTTGTGGGCGGCTGGCTGGCGACGATGTTTGGCTTCGGAGGCAACATAAGTGGTTTTGACCTGCACAGTTTTCTGGTCGCTGTCGTGGGCGCCATTGTGGTGCTGGGCGTATTCAGGTTACTGCGACGAGCATAAGATAACGTAAACGGCTCTCTGCGGAGGGCCGTTTTTTTACCTGAGTATTGATTTGTTAATGTAAATGATAATAATTGTCGTTCCGTATTGCATCTAACAACAAGACGACATTATGACTCCCTCTCGTTTTACGCTTTGCGCTCTGGCAGGCGCCATCACGCTCGCACTGCACGCTCCGGCATTCGCCGAAGAATCCACTATCGTCGTCACGGGCGCAGAGCAGGGCAGCGCGCTGCCGGCCTGGACGAACAGCGCCACGAAATCGGCCGTAGCTGAAAGTAAAACGCCGCAGGTCATCACGACCCTCTCTGCGCCGGAAATTGACAAGCGCCATGCGAATTCCGTGAATGAAATCCTCCGCTATGCGCCGGGCGTTTCAACCGAAGTGCGGGGAAACACCTCCTACATGAGCGAATATAAAATCCGTGGCTTTACCGTCGACCAGGAGTTCTACAACGGGCTGCAGTTACCCTATAACGTCACCGGCAATACCAAAGCGCGCATCGATCCGCTGTTGATTGACAGCGTTGATATCCTGAAAGGCCCCTCATCGGTTCTCTACGGCGGCGGCTCGCCGGGCGGGCTGGTGAATATCCAGAGTAAAAAGCCGCAGCGGGAAGCGCGAACCGAATTCGGTTTTAACACCGGCAACCGCAACCTGAAAGAGGGCTATCTCGACTCAACCGGGCAGATTGCCAACAGCGACTGGAACTACCGCCTGCTGGGTAAAGCGACGGAAAATGACGATCAGCCGCACACCACCCGGTATGAAAACTACCTGGTTGCCCCGTCCGTCACCTGGCAACCCGACAGCAAAACCCGCCTCACCCTGGATGCGCTGGCGCAGAACTCCCCGAGCCTGACGCCGTCTAACCCGCTTCCGATCGCCTACCTGCGCTCGACATACGCGGGCAAGCGCGATTACGCCAGTGATGAGTGGAGCGGGTTTAAGCAGCGTCAGTGGATGCTGGGCTACAGCTTTGAGCATGAGTTTGACAGCGGCTGGGGCTTTAACCAGAAGGCGCGCTATTTCGACGTCGACACGCACCAGCGCAGCGTCTATGCAACGGGCACGGGAAGCGAGGTTTATCAGCTCAACCGTTTTGCCTACACCACCGATGAAGATCTGCAGAGCTTCAACATCGATAACCAGGTCACTAAAACCGTGGCGCTGGGCGACTGGCAACACCATCTGCTGGCCGGGTTTGACTATCAGAAGCTGAACTCCCATTTCCACTACCGTTACGCGTCGACCACGCCGGGCATGGATATGCGTCATCCTGACTATTCGCAAATCAGCGAAAGCGCATTAGGGCTGTATACCGCCCAGAAAAACCGTCTGAGCTATCAGCAGAACGGCTATTACCTGCAGGATCAGGTGGAGTTTGGCGGGTTAAATCTGCTGGCCAGCCTGCGTTACGATGATTATCGCTCCGTCACCACCAATTATCTGCAAAACGGTGATAAGGCCTGGGTATCGCAGGATCGCGTCACCAAACGTCTGGGCGCGCTTTACGCCTTTGATAACGGGATTTCGCCGTTTATCAGCTATTCCGAAGGTTTTGCGCCGGTGTCGCCGCAGGGCACGCTCGTGGCGAAAGACGTCAAACCGACCACCAGCAAGCAGGTGGAAGGTGGGGTAAAATATCTGCTGGCGGATTACGCCACCACCTTTACCGCCTCGGTGTTTAACATCCGCCAGAAAAATGTCGTTACCTCCGATCCGGGCTTCCTGAACTATCGTCAGACCGGGGAAGTGGAATCCAAAGGGGCGGAACTGTCAGCCATCAGTCGCCCGACGGACAACCTGACGCTGATTGCGAACTATGCCTACACCCACGCGATCAACACGGAAGATGACAAGTACAAAGGTAAACGTCCAACGCAGGTGCCGGAGAATGCCTTCAACCTTTGGGGGGATTACACCTTTGAAAACACGCCGCTGAAAGGGCTGATGCTGGGCGCGGGCGCACGCTACACCGGGCCAATGGAAATCTCACCGGCTAACGATGCGGGTAAACTGGGGGGCAGCACGCAGTACGATTTGTCGGCATCCTACCGGATGGGTGAAATTCTGCCTTCGCTGGCAGGGCTAACGCTTAAAGCCAGCGCGCAGAACATCACCAACAAAGAGACGCTGACCTGCTACGACGCGACCAACTGCTGGATTGGGCGGGACAGAACGTATCAGCTTGGGGCAAGTTACAGTTTCTGAACAAGGCCCTGTGAGGGCAAAAAGTAGGCCGGGTAAGGCGTAGCCGCCACCCGGCAATACTCCCTTACTGCGCCGATGCTTTCACCGGCGCCACCTCGTCATTCGCCGCAGGCCGATTCTCCGGCACGCTGTCGCACGGTTTCTCTTTCGGGCAGACCCGGTCCAGCATCTTCAGGGTCACGCCGTTGCTCCAGCCGAAGCCGTCCTGCAGCGGATATTCGCCGCCGCCGCCCGTACCGGTGGTCGACACGTCATACTTCTCGACCAGTTTCTTTTCCCGGTCATAGGTATGCTGAACGTTTTTCAGGAAGCGCCAGGTCACGTCCATCGAGACCTTCTCTTGCCCGTAATTCTGCAACCCTTCCGCCGCCACCCATTGCAGCGGAGCCCAGCCGTTTGGCGCATCCCACTGCTGGCCGCTGTTGACGGTGGTGGTCGCTATCCCGCCCGGCTTCAACAGACGAGAGGACGTTGCCGCGGCGACTTTTTCGGCACGATCCTGCGCCGCCGCCTTGACGTAAAGCGGGAACAGGGCCGCCGCCGTGAGCTGATTGCGTACCTTCTTGCTCTTCAGGTCGTAATCGGCGTACCAGCCCTCTTTATCATTCCACAGGTGGCTCTCGATGGCTTTCTGGCGCGCGGTGGCCAGCGTCTCATACTTGCTTGCGCTGGCGGCATCGCCGCTCTCCTGGCTTGCCCGGGCCAGCAGTTTTTCCATCTTGAACATCAGGGCGTTCAGGTCCACGGGCACAATGCTGGTGGTCCGGATGGTGCCGAGTTTTTGCGGATCGTCCATCCAGCGGGAGCTAAAGTCCCAGCCCGAAGCCGCGGCGGACCGTAAATCACGGTAGATCTCGGTTGCCGGTCGGTTAGGGTTACTTTTCGCGGTATTCACATCGTCAAGCCAGGACTCCGGGCGCGGCGTATCGCGGTCGTCCCAGTAGCGGTTGAGGACAGCGCCGTCATCCAGTTTCACCACGCGTTTGTTGGCCTGGCCCGGCTGCAGGGCATCGACGCCGTCCATCCAGTAGGCATACTCTTTCTCCATCTGCGGACGATATTTCTTCAGCGCGTCGCTGTCATGGGTCGCCAGCAGTTCAACCATCAGTGAGAAAAACGGCGGCTGGGAGCGGCTCAGGTAATAGCTGCGGTTGCCGTTGGGAATGTGGCCGAAGGTGTCGATCTCATACGCAAAGTTATCCACCATGTCGCTGATTTTGTCCCAATGATCGCTCTCTGCCAGTCCCAGCATGGTGAAATAGCTGTCCCAGTAGTAGACCTCGCGGAAACGTCCGCCGGGCACAACGTAGGGCTTCGGTAACGGGAGAAGGGAATCCCATTTGTTGCTGGCTTTATCGGTAGTGCGCGTCAGTACGGGCCAGAGATCGTCAATGTGCTCACGTAAACTTTGTCCAGCAGGCGGAACGTATTTTTCCCCTTCCGCAGGGAGCGTAAAGTTCATCTCGACAAAGTGGCGTAAGTCAAAGCTGGACTGCGTATGCTGCATCCGGTAGTCCGCCAGAATCATCAGCGGGTCGCTTTTGGGGACGGCATCCGCAAAGGTTTTCTGATCGGGAAACAGTTTGGCGCTCTGCACATCGTTAAACAGAGGGCCAAGTAAAATATCGGGTGAGGTTGTCTGGGTTGCGGGGTTATCGTCGGCATAGCCCAGTGTCGTTACGCCGAGCAGCGCGCCGCCTAACGCAAGGGGCAAAAACGCGGGGCGTAGTGTACGAGGTCTTATCATCAGTTCGTCTCCTGTCTTCACTAAACAGCGTGACCGCTGTTGTCAATCACCTGAAAACCTTAGACGAATATTGCCCGCTTCGCGTTAAATATTGCCGCGCTTTCAGACCTCTTCCGCGGTCTGGCTGGCTTCCCGCAGCGTGCCCGGCGCATGGCCAATGATGCGCTTAAACGCCCGGCTAAATGCCGCCAGAGAGCCATATCCCAGCCGCAGCGCGACCGTTTCAATGGGCTGGTTTTCATGACGAATATACTGAATGGCCAGCCGCATTCTCAGCTCGCTGAGATATTTTGCCGGGGTGGTTCCCGTCGCCGCGAGAAACCGTTCCGCGAAAACGGAGCGGGACGTGCCTGCTTCTTTTGCCAGATCCGCCACGCTCCAGTTCAGCCCTGGCTGCTGGTGCATGGCGTAAATGGCCCGGCTCAGGCGCGGGTCGCGCAGCACCTGCACCCAGCCGGTGGCTTTGCCACAGCCGCCTTCAACCCAGCCCCGCACAATTAACGCCGCCACCACGTCGGCCAGCCGCGCAAGGATCCCGGCATACCCGGCCTGACGCGCCGCGGATTCCCGCTCCATCGCCGCCAGCAGCGGATGAATTTCCGGCCAGGTGGACATCAGCCGGCTAACCATCATCACTTCCGGCATCGCCTTGATCAGCGGCTGCATCCCGCCCAGCTCAAAATCCATGCACCCGCTAAAAATAAGGGTGTTCTCGCTCTCAGGGCAGGGCTCGCAGGTAATGGCGCAGACCGAGCTGCAGATAGGCTCGCTCGGGAAGGCGTTGACCGGGGTAAGGGTGGCCTGCTCGTCAGAGAGCAAAGCGTGGGAATTCCCGCCGGGAATAAAGAGGGCGTCGCCACCGCTCAGTTCGAACGTTGCGCCACTCTCCATGCGCAGCAGGGCGCTACCGTGGCTCACAAAATGGAACTGTGCCCGGCCGGGAGCCTGATGAAACGCGACGCCAAAGGGCGCACTGGCTTCAATCCGCCGGTATTTCACGCCTGACAGGCGCATGCCCCGTAAAAGTTCGCTGATCAAATCGGGTGACTGTACGGTCATGGCGCAACTCCGGACGAATAATCAATAAGTGGAGATTATATGTCATAGATCGTCCAGGGTGAACCTTCTATTCTTTTGCGACAGTAGTCACATTTTTATAACGGGAGATCAACAGATGAGTTCATGTGTCGCGGCGAGCGAGGTGGTAGCGCCTGCAAAACCCGCCTGGCGGGCCGTCTATTCACTGGGGCTGGGGGTATTTGGTTTGATTACGGCAGAATTTCTGCCCGCCAGCCTGTTAACACCCATGGCCGCGAGCCTGGGCGTGACCGAGGGGATGGCCGGACAGGCTGTCACCGCCACCGCGCTGGTGGCGCTGGTCACCGGGTTGTTGATCACCCCGGCGACCAGGCGTATCGACCGCCGCTGGGTACTGATGTTTTTCTCGGTGCTGCAAATTATCTCCAGCCTGCTGGTGGCCTTTGCGCCCAACCTGCACGTCCTGCTCATGGGGCGTCTGCTGCTGGGGATAGCCATCGGGGGATTCTGGGCCATGTCGACGGCGACAACGATGCGTCTGGTTCCGGCGGATAAAGTGCCGATAGCGCTGGCGGTAATCTTCTCCAGCGTATCAATTGCCACGGTGGTCGCGGCCCCGCTGGGCAGCTATCTGGGCAGCCTGATCGGCTGGCGCAACGTCTTTGTACTCTGCATTCTGCCGAGCATGCTGGCGCTGCTGTGGCAGCTCTGGGGGCTGCCGTCCATGAAGCCGGAGAGCAGCGGTAGCCTGAGTACGCTGTTCCGCGTGCTGCGTCGTCCAGGGATGATCGGCGGCATGCTGGCGACCATTCTGATCTTCAGCGGCCATTTCGCCTTCTTTACCTACCTGCGTCCGTTCCTGGAGACGGTGGGGCAGGCGAGCGTGGAAACCATTTCATTGATCCTGCTGGGCTTTGGCATCGCCAACTTTGTGGGCACCTCCGTGGCCGGACATCTGCTGGCACGTAATCTGCGCCTGACGCTGGCGCTGGTGCCGTTTGCGATGGGCGTTCTCGCGCTCATGATGGTCGCCTTTGGTCATCTGGCGATGCTGGACGGGCTGCTGGTCGCGCTGTGGGGCTTTGCATTTGGTCTGGTTCCGGTGGGCTGGTCAACCTGGCTTGCGACCACCGTTCCGGATGAAGCCGAAAGTGCAGGGGGGCTGCTGGTGGCCTCAATCCAGCTGGCGATAAGCGCCGGTGCGGCCGGAGGTGGGGCGGTATTTGATCTTAACGGTGCCAGCGGCGTGTTCGCGGGCAGCGGTTTGCTGCTGGTGACGGCGATGGTGATTGTGTTTATGGGTGTGAAAGTGAAAGCGGAGTGATTTTTTAGCCGGGTGAGCGTTCGCGCCACCCGGCCTCAGGTTTACAGCCCTTTCTTATCCATCAATACCGCCAGATCCACCAGGCGGTTAGAGAAGCCCCATTCGTTGTCATACCACGCCAGGATCTTCACCATATTCCCGCCAATCACCAGCGTGGAAAGCCCGTCGATAATCGAGGAGCGCGGGTCACCCTGGTAATCGCTGGAGACCAGCGGTTCATCGCTATAGCCCAGAATGCCTTTCAGAGGCCCGCTGGCGGCCGCGTTGCGGAACGCGTCATTCACCTCTTCGGCGGTCACGTTGCGGCTCAGCGTCACGGTTAAATCGACAATCGACACCACCGGCACCGGCACGCGCAGGGAGTACCCGGTCAGCTTGCCGTCCAGGGAGGGGATCACTTTCCCCAGCGCTTTCGCCGCGCCGCTGGAGTAGGGCACAATCGACAGCGCCGCCGCGCGGGCGCCGCGCAGATCTTTCTCCGGCTGATCGTGCAGCGCCTGGCTGTTGGTGTAGGCGTGCGTCGTGTTCATCAGGCCATGCTCAATTCCGAACTGCTGATGCAGCACCTGAGCGGCCGGTGCCAGACCGTTGGTGGTGCAGCTCCCGTTGCTCACCACCGCGTGCCGGGCGGGATCGTACTGGTCATGGTTGACGCCCATCACAATCGTCAGGTCGTCGTTCTTCCCGGGGGCGGAAATGATGACGCGCTTAGCGCCGCCGTGGGTGATATGCACCGCCGCTTTCTCCCGCTCGGTGAAGAAGCCGGTGGCCTCAATCACCACGTCTACCCCGGCATCACGCCACGGGATATTCGCCGGGTCGCGTTCGCTAAATACCACGATCCGCTGGCCGTCTACCTGCAACGCACCGTCACCCGCTTCAACGGGCGCGGGCAGTTTGCCCAGAAGGGAATCATGCTTCAGCAGATGGGCGAGGGTTTTACTGTCCGTCAGATCGTTAATGGCCACAATCTGCAGATCCGGGTTGCCCAGCGCCGCGCGCAGGACATTACGTCCGATACGGCCGAAACCGTTAATACCGACCTTAACCATGGTGCACTCCTTATCTCTGTTGTCTGGAGTCACTGTAGGCGTCGGGCCGTTTGGCGTAAACGACAAAAAAGGATCAGATTACGCCATCTTGCGGCAGTGAAAGCGCTGGCGGTATTCGCCGGGCGTGAGGTGAAGCTGTTTCTCAAAGATGCGGCGTAAATTAATGCTGGTGCCAAAGCCGCTTTGCTCTGCAACGCGCTCAAGGGGATCGCGGGTTTGCTCAAGCAGCTGGCGGGCGGCGGCCAGACGCGCTTCGGTCACGTAGCGGGCAGGCGAGACCCCGGCCTCGCGGGTAAACACGCGGGTGAAGTTACGCGGGCTCATCGCCGCTTTCTCGGCCAGGTTCTCCACGCACAGATCGGCGGTGAGGTTCTGTAGGATCCAGCTTTGCACTTCGCCTATCGGCCCTGCTGTGCCCGGCTGCTGCAGGCTGTAGCGGCTGAACTGCAGCTGTCCGCCGGGACGTCGCAGGTACATCACCATATCCTGCGCCACGTCGCGGGCGAGGGTAAATCCGTAATCGTCTTCCACCAGCGCCAGGGTCAGATCAAACCCGGAACTCACGCCGCCGGAGGTCCAGATGGGGCCGTCCTGAATGTACAGCGGGCCGCCTTCGACCTGGATTGACGGGTACTGGGCTTGCAGGGTCTCCAGCAGCCGCCAGTGGGTGGTGGCGCGGCGACCGTCCAGCAAGCCGGTCTGGGCCAGCAGCATCGCGCCGCCGCAGACAGAGGCGATTCGCCGGGCGTGCGGCGCAGCGAGGTGCAGCCAGTCCACAACGGCTATGCTCTCCTGCTCGTTCATGCCGCGTCCGGTGATGATAATGGTGTCCAGCGGTTCGCGCGGATCCAGCTCCGGCAGACGATAGTCCGCCAGCAGGTTCAGACCGGACTGGCCGTGGATCACCTGGTGAGGCTGCGTGGTGGCGATGATAATCCGGTAGCGGGGTTGCGCAAGCCCTTCCGGATGCAGCCGATTGGCCTGCATCAGAATGTCGGCGATACCGGCGGCTTCAAACAGCATGCCGCCGTCGGGAACGATAATCAGGATCTTCTTCATGTCCTGAAAAGTACCTTTAATACAGAATAAGTCAAGCGTGCCCGTACTTCACGTTTCTGGCAAAGCAAAGCGATTTAAGTTGTTTGTGATTTCAGGCGTAATCCCCGATCGTCAGGGCTCTGTCTCTGGCGAAACGGCGTCTGAAGGAATGGGTAAACGAAGCTCCCTCTATTTACATCCGCAACAACGCAATCAAATTCACCGCCTCGCGTCGGGTTTCTTATGGCGAAGCGAACTGCCCACCTGGCTGTTAATGTTCACGATTTATGCGGGCTGGTTTGCCACGCTGGCGTTCTGCCAAACGCTCGGCCTGCTGCCCGCCACGCTGCTGCTGATCGGGTTTACCGCCTGGTACATGTCCCTACAGCATGAGCTTATCCACGGGCATCCCACCCGTTTTGCCTGGCTTAACCAGCTGTTCGGCACGCTCCCGCTGGCGGTCTGGTATCCGTATGGCCTCTACCGGGATTCCCATCTGGCCCACCATCGGTACGATAGCCTGACCCATCCGGTGGATGACCCGGAGTCGTACTATTTTACCGAGGCGAGCTGGGCGCGCTTTTCCCCCTGGCAGAAGCGCCTGATCCGGGCCCGAAATACCTTTGCCGGGCGGCTTCTGCTGGCGCCGCTGCTGGATATCGTCCAGACTCTGGGCAGCGCCGGGGCGGCGTTTCGTCATCTTCACCTGCGGGCGATGACGATGTGGCTGGTTCACATCACGCTGCTGGTGGCGCTTTTCGCCTGGATGACGCACGTCGGTTTTTCCCCCGTCTGGTTCGTGCTGGCGGTCAGCTATCCGGCGCTGGCGCTGACCAAGGTGCGATCGTTTCTCGAACATCGCGCAGCGGACGATCCGCTGGCACGCTCCGTCATTAACGAGGCCGGGCTGTTCTGGCGGATACTGTTTTTAAATCTCAACTACCATTCAGTACACCATGATTTACCGGGCGTGCCGTGGTACGGGCTGAAGGCGATCTACCAGCAAAACCGGGAGGCGTACCGGGAGCGAAACCGCGGTTTTCTCGTCAGGGGCTACGGTGAATGGCTGCGCCAGTTCTGGGCCAGGCCCGTCGACGTCACCGTTCACCCCGGAAAACAACAGGAGGAGGGATATGAGTAACCTGCTGGCGTTTCCCATGTATGCGGTGGATCGCGCCGACACCCGCGCGCTCTGGCTGGCGGTCAAGGGGCTGCTGGCCGCTCGCGGTGTGCCCGTCGAAGATGTCCCCGACGGGCCGGAGTCCGATCTGCTCACCCACTGGCAACAGCCCGGGCTTATCCTCAGCCAGGCCTGCGGTTATCCGCTCGTCACGCAGCTTCCGGACGTGCAGGTCGTCGGCTGTTTTCACTACACGGCGCCGGGCTGCGAAGGGATCCACTACCGCAGCGTTCTGGCGGTGCGCGAGGAGGATCGGCACCTCACGCTGGCGGATTTTCGCGGCCGACGGGCGGTCTGTAACTCTGCGGACTCGCAGTCCGGCTACAATGCGCTGCGAAAAAAAGTGGCGCCTCTGGTGGCTCAGGAGCCGTTTTTCGCGCAAACGTCCTTTAGCGGCAGCCATCGCCAGTCGCTGATTGATGTCAAACGCGGGGCAGGGGATATCGCGGCCATCGACTGTGTCACCTGGGCACTGCTGCAGCGTCACGAACCGGAAAGCCTGACGGGTCTGGCGGTCATTGACCATACCCCTCTGACGCCAGGGCTGCCGCTCATTACCTCGCCCCGCACCTCGCCTGAGACCCTGAACGCCCTTCGCGATGCGCTCCACGCGCTGGTGAGTTCGCCGGAGCACCGGGCCGTTTGCGACGCGGTGCTGATCCGCGGTTTTAGCGTGGTGACGCGTCAGGCCTACGCCTCATTGCTGGCGTGATAGATCTCCTGCGCGTCGGTAAAACAGCGCAGCGCCAGCGAGGAGACGGGTTTCTGCCGGCGCATAATCAGGCCGACAGGGGCCTCGATATCCGCGTCGGCGATGGGGACAATCCTGAAATGGCTGTTCAACTCTTCCAGCCCGTTGTTCAGCGGCATCACGGCACAGCACACGCCGCTTTGCACCGCCTGGATGATCTGGAACGTGGAGTCGCTCTCGAAAACGGACCTCGGTTCAATGCCAGCAGACTTAAAGCTGGCCTCCATATGCGCCCGATAATGCATCCCTTTGGTCAGGAACCCCAGAGGAAAATCCGTCAGATCGCGCCAGGTCAATGTCTCCTGGCCGAGCTGGAAATGGCGGACGTCGTGCAGCAGGCCCATCTTCGTTTTGGGAAGCTGGATAATATCGAACAGGCTGGTATCGATGCTGTTGAGATAGCAAATCCCCAGCTCAAGCTGATTGCGGCTGACGCCGTCGGCAATCTGCGCGGAAGACATGGAATAGAGGCTGTAGGTCAGCTCCGGGTATTTTTCCGTCAGCAGGCGAATAAAGATCATCGGATCCACGCTCGCCAGCGGCACCATCCCCAGACGGAGTTCGCCCACCACCTGACCTTTGCACAGCGCGGCTTCTGCCTGTAGCCCGTCATGTGCAGCCAGCAGCGCGCGGGCCCACGCGAGGATGCGTTCACCCTCCGGCGTAAACCCTTCAAAGCGCTGCCCGCGCACAATCAGTACCAGCCCGAGCTCCTCTTCCAGGCTGCGGATGCGCATGGAAAGGGTCGGCTGAGTGATGTTGCACTGCGAGGCCGCCTTGCCAAAATGGCGGGTCTCGTCGAGCGCGATTAAATATTTTAACTGTTTAATATCCATCGTTTTCTCTGCGCGATCGGCTTACAGCATGCGGATCTCTTTTGAGCGCAGGGTGATGCGAACCGGAACGGATTTATACGACGGCGTGCCGCTGTCCTTATCCAGATAATCAAGCGGGACCAGCACGTTGGCCTCCGGATAATAGGCCCCGACGGTCCCCGGCGCGATGTTGTACGCCACCACGGTAATGTCTTCCAGACGCTGTCCGTTGCCGGGCAGGGCGGTTTCGATATCCACGCGGTCGCCGTGTTCCAGCCCTGACTGCGCCATATCGTCTTCGTTCATAAACAGCACGTCGCGGCGGCCAAACAC
The DNA here is from genome assembly GCF_945957325.1 of Enterobacter sp. PL1. Lineage (NCBI taxonomy): Bacteria > Pseudomonadati > Pseudomonadota > Gammaproteobacteria > Enterobacterales > Enterobacteriaceae > Enterobacter > Enterobacter sp. PL1. The sequence continues at coordinate 79,817 of NZ_CAMFKT010000005.1, read as the reverse complement.
GCCGCGGTAACGGTCATCCAGCGCGTAAATGGTGGTGTTGTACTGGTCGTGGCTGCGCAGCGTGATCAGGCGCAGGACGTGCTCACCTTCACCGCTGGCGTTCTCGTGAACACCGTCGAAGACCGAGAACATCGCTTTTCCCGTCGCCGTTGGCCAGAGACGTTGCGTTGGCGGCAGCGGCATACGGAAGCCGCCGGGAACGCGGATCCGCGCGTTATAGTTCTCAAACCCCGGAATGGTCTGCTCGATCAGATCGCGGATGCGGTCGTAATCCTCAACCAGCGTCATCCAGTCCACGCGGGTATCCGGCAGGGTGGCTTTCGCCATGCCCGCGACGATAGCGGGTTCTGACCAAAGCAACGGAGAGGCGGGTTTGAGCTTGCCGGATGAGGCATGCACCATCGACATCGAGTCTTCAACGGTAATGGACTGGCGGCCGGTGGCCTGAACATCCAGCTCGGTACGGCCAAGACACGGGAGAATAAAGGTCTCTTTGCCCACCAGCAGATGGGTACGGTTGAGCTTGGTGCCGATGTGGACGCTCAAATCCAGGGATCCCATGGCCGGGAACCCGCGTTCATGGTCGGGCATCGCCACCGCAAAATTACCGCCGAGGCAGATGAGCGCCTTCGCGCGGCCGTCGATCATCGCCTGCGTGGCCTGCACCGCGTCATGGCCGTGGTGAGAGGGTGGCTCAAAGCCGAATACATCCTTCAGACTGTTCAGGAAGGCTGGCGTGGGTTTCTCGCTAATCCCGACGGTACGGTTCCCCTGCACGTTGGAGTGACCGCGCAGCGGGCATATTCCCGCGCCGGGTTTACCGATATTCCCGCGCATCAGCAGCAGGTCCGCAATCAGGCGGACGTTGGCCGTCCCTTTATTGTGCTGGGTAATGCCCATCCCGTAGGTAATAATGGTGGCATTCGATTTCGCATAGGCCTCAGCCACCTGTTTGAGTGCCCCCTGGCTCAGACCCGACTCGCGCTCAATGTCGTCCCAGCGGGTTTGTGCGATATCGTCGGCAAAGTCCTCAAAGCCCTGGGTGTGTTCGGCAATAAACGCGCGATCGAGCACGTCCCCGCGTTCGGCCTCCATTTCCAGCAGGTGTTTGGCAATCCCTTTCAGCGCGGCGGCATCGCCTCCGGCCTTCACCTGGAAATAGGTCGAGGCGATATCCGTGGAGCTGTAGGTCGCCATTTCAATCACGCTCTGTGGGTCGGCAAAACGTTCCAGGGCGCGCTCGCGCAGCGGGTTAAAGACGATAATCGGCACGTTGCGGCGGGCCAGCTCGTGGAGGGTTCCCATCATGCGCGGATGGTTAGTGCCGGGGTTATGGCCGATAGAGATCACCAGTTCAGTCTTATCAAAGTCATCCAGCGAGACGGTCCCTTTCCCAATCCCGATCGAACGGGGCAAACCGACGCTGGTGGCCTCGTGACACATATTCGAGCAGTCGGGGAAGTTGTTGGTGCCGTATTCACGGGCAAACAGCTGGAACAGATACGCCGCTTCGTTAGAGGCGCGTCCGGAGGTATAGAACTCGACCTGGTCCGGCTCGAGCCCGCGCAATACTTCGCCGATGCGTTGAAACGCCGCGTCCCAGTCGACGGGGCGGAAGGTGTCACTCGCCCGATCATAGCGCAGGGGGTGCGTGAGTCGACCGTAGCCTTCCAGCTCAAAGTCCGATTTTGCCAGCAGCGAGGAGACGCTGTTTTCAGCCAGAAACGCGGGGGTGACGCGTTTGCTCGTTGCTTCCCAGGTCACCGCTTTGGCACCGTTTTCGCAGAACTGGAACGTCGATTTGTGTTCTTTATCAGGCCACGCGCAGCCCGGGCAGTCGAAGCCGTCAGGTTGGTTAGTGCGCAGCAGCGTCGCGGGGGCGTCAAGGGTATCCATTTGGGTGCGTACCGCAATGGCCGTTGCTTTCAATGCGCCCCAGCCGCCAGCAGGGCCGTCATAGTGTCTGATGCCTGGCACCGAGCGTCTTTTCTTGTTCATACCCACTCCTGATTTGTTCGATCACACAACGCCTGAGCTCAAAAAATCACTGACGAGAGCAATAGGTGAAAGCAATGACGGCCGGATGGCAACGCACATACGGAACGGAAGAATGCCTTAACGCAAACTCTTTTTATTACAGTAATTTATTTGGTCTGGCGTTTAAATATTTAAAGAAATTATAACGAATTTTTATCATTTTAATAATAAATCTTATCTATCGTCCGGTAGGTGAGATAGATGGCGGTGAGCAGGAAAGTATGTAGCGGCAGTAAAACTTCGAATGAAGCTGATGTGCTGGAGATATCGCCGCGATTCGCGGCTGGTGGGCTGCTGGAGGCATTTTTCAATTGAGAGAATGGCAGGAAGGTTTACTCAGGCTTAATGAATAATAGATATAAGGTATACCTGACAGTGGAATTATTACGGCCGAAAATATACGCTTTTTTTGCGGCATGAAATTAACATCTTGCTGCATAAGTGAAATATTCTCACCCAGGCGATGAAGCGTCTTCAATATTAAAGATACCCTGTTAGTGCAACAAATAATTCATCAGAGATGTATTCCTTTGACATCAAAAAAACGCGAATTCTACTAATTATGGTAGTGGCGATAATAACGTGATTGCGTTAATGAAAGTGGTTCTCCTTTGTGTTTTTTAATATATAAAACATAAAGTTATGTCGTTTTGTGGCGAAGAAATAAGAAAGGGTGGGCCATAACGTTTTTTATCATAGGATTAATCCTATAATTTTCCGACTGCTTCATTTACCAACAGTTACGCGGCGGTAAATATTGAATTGATACGAAGCTCATGTAAACTTGTTTACCGTTTGTCAAAATATGTCAGGAAGACACTGGGCCTTATTCTGAAAGGCTCGTGCGGTAGCTATGCCCTTAAAGTAGTAACGCCCCGAAAATATCCTGGCTATCTTAACAATAGCACTTAAGTCAAACTTCATCCCCTTATCTCCATCATCGAAATATCGCTACGGAAAAGCATATGAAAATGCGCGTACTGTTTTCACTTCTGTTTGTAATGGCGGTGGCGGGCTGTAAAGCACCGCAGAAACCTGTGATTAACGACGATACGATCGAGACCAGCCAGGTCAACGGCGTCACCTTAACCCACCGTCACGCCGTGACGGCGCCGACGGAGTTCACGCCGGTTAACGAGCCGTATCGTGCCATGTATCCGGCCTCTCTGATGAGCCGTCCTGACTTCGGCGGTAAAGTTATCCGCACTCTTGATACCGGAAAAACGTACGTGGTGCTGGGTCAGGTTGAACACTACTGGATGGCGCTTGCCGATGAAGGTAACGAGCAGCTGATTGGTTACGTTCCGATGCGCGCCGTTATCAAGGCCGACCAGTACGACGCCGCCGTGCGTAAACAGGCCATTCGCCATAAGACGCGTAAAAAAGCGACCTGTGTCGATGTCGACGGCAACAGCAAAGCCTGCAAAGACAGCGCTAACGGTACCTGGATCCTGAACTAAACGGCTTTCATGAGCGCATTTTTATGAATAATAAAAATTTTCATAGGCTGTGGTTATTCTTTTACGCGATGATTTTCTCGCTGATCGGTGGTTGTTCGTCGTCTTCACACAGCGACCCCTCCCGCTACAATCTGCAGTTTCAGGCTCATCCACAAATCAATGAATCTGCGCCGCTTAAGGTTCGGGTGCTGTTGCTGAAATCCGATGCGGATTTCATGTCCAGCGACTTCTACTCCCTGCAGAACAACGCGTCAGCCACGCTTGGCGCGAATCTGCTGAACAGCGATGTGTTCTTCCTGATGCCGGGACAGCTGTCAAAAACTCTCAGCGGGCAAAGCTCGCCGGAGGCTCGCTACATCGGCGTGATGGCGGAGTACCAGGTGCTGGATGGCAAAAAATGGCGCGTTTCACTCCCTCTGCCCGTGCCTGGCGAAAATCATATCTACCAGTTCTGGAAATGGTCCGCCGATGAACTTCAGGCCAACGTTTTTCTCGACGTGAACGGCATTCGGGTCATCAGCCAGTAACGCGCTTCTAAACAGGAAACACATCATCATGACGAAAGCAGAAAAGGTCGTCTGGACCGAAGGCATGTTCCTGCGTCCACACCATTTTCAGCGGACTGAAAGCTATCTGCTCAACCATGTTCGTGAATGGGGCGCGCTGCAGCGATCGTATCTCTGGGGCTTTCTCGACGTTGAACTGGATGAAGCGATGCTTCGTCAGGGATGCATTGCCCTGAGCTACTGCAGTGGGCTGCTGCCGGACGGCACCTTTTTCCAGGTGCGCAACGGGCGCAACGGTCCTGTACCGCTGAAAATTCCTGACAATCTCACCAACGAAAAGGTGGTGCTCGCACTGCCGGTTCGTCGTGGCGAGAGAGAAGAGGTGATTTTCAGCGAAGAGCCATCCTCGCTGGCGCGCTTTATCGCGTTCGAGCAGGAGGTGGAGGACGATAACGCCATGTCGGTGGGGGATGCTACCGTCCAGTTTGGCCGCCTGCGTCTGACCCTGATGCTCGAAAAAGACCTCACGGCGGAGTGGACCGCCATCGGCGTGGCGTTTGTGACCGAGAAGCGTAACGACAACCACGTGCGGCTCGACAACAGCTACATCCCGCCGATGCTCAATGCCAATAACAGCCCGCAGATCTACAGCATGATCAACGATCTGCACGGCTTACTGGTGCAGCGCAGCCAGCAGATTGGCGGCCGTTTGCGCCAGCCCGGCCGCTTTAACACCTCTGAAATGATCGAGTTTACGCTGCTGTCGCTGGTTAATCGTCATCTGGGCGAGGTGTCTCATTTAAAAACCCTCCCGCTGTTGCACCCGGAAACCCTCTGGCGCAGCTGGCTGCCGTTTGCCACCGAGCTCGCCACCTGGACGTCGCAGCGGACCGCCGAAAGCGTGCTGCCGATTTACGATCATGACGATCTGGCGAACTGCTTCAGCAAGCTGATGCTGATGCTGCGTCAGGGGCTGTCGCTGGTGATGGAAGACCACGCTATCCAGCTGCCGCTTAACGAGCGCTCTCACGGCCTCAACATCGCCACGGTGCCTGAAACCAGCATGGTGCGAGAGTTCGGCTTCGTGCTGGCGGTCAAAGCCAACGTGCCGGGCGAACACCTGCAAACCCATTTCCCGGCGCAGATGAAGGTCGCACCGGTGTCGAAAATCCGCGATCTGGTTCAGCTTCAGCTGCCGGGCATTATGCTGCGCGCCATGCCGGTTGCACCGCCGCAGATCCCGTGGCATGCCGGCTACAGCTACTTTGAGCTCGAGAAGGGCAGCGAGCTGTGGCACGAGATGGATAAGTCCGGCGCATTCGCCCTGCACCTTGCGGGGGAGTTCCCGGGGCTGGATATGGAGTTTTGGGCCATCCGTAGCCCGACAGAATAATAAAGCGAGCGCTTAATATGCAGGAACGACAGGATACCGGCAGCGATGCCGCGTTCACCGGGGCCAGTAGCAACAATCAGCTGGTGGCGGCCGCCAATCCGCTGCTCAATGCGATTCCGCAGATCCGTCATTCGGTATCGCACGACGATCAGGTGGCGTTACGCCAGCGCCTGATCGATGAAATTCGCCGTTTCGAAGTCCGCTGTCAGCAGGCGGGGCTGCCCTACGAAGTGATCGTCGGGGCACGCTACTGCCTGTGTACGGCGCTCGATGAGGCTGCCGCGCTCACCCCCTGGGGCAGCAGCGGGGTCTGGTCAAGCAATGGCCTGCTGGTGACGTTCCATAACGAAACCTGGGGCGGCGAGAAGTTCTTTCAGCTGCTGGCGCGCCTGTCGCAAAACCCGCGCGAGCACATTCTGCTGCTGGAGATGATCAACTACTGTCTGCTGCTCGGTTTCGAAGGACGCTATCGGGTGCTGGACAATGGCCGCACCCAGCTTGAGACCATCAAGCAGCGGCTGTGGCAGATGATCCGCGGCGTGCGCGGCAGCTATCCGGCGCCGCTTTCTCCCCATCCGGAAGATCGCCCGGTGCTGCGCAAGCTCTGGCGGCCGATGGTTCCTCTCTGGGCCTGCGTGGCGCTGGCCGGGTTTATCGCCTGTCTGTTTTATATCGTGCTCAACTGGCGTCTTGGCGACAGCACCAACCCGGTGCTGGCGAAGATTTACCAGTCCCAGCTGCCGGAAACCACTATTCAGCAACCGGCGCGTCAGCTTCCGGCAGTGCTGAACCTGCGAGGCTTCCTGAAACCGGAGATCGAGGCTGGCCTCGTCGCGGTGAAAGACGAAGCGGATCGCAGCGTGGTTATCCTGAAAGGCGACGGGCTGTTTGCCTCTGCCTCGACCGTCGTGCGCGACCGCTATGAACCGGTCATCCACCGCATCGCGCAGGCAATGAATAACGTGAGCGGCAAAATTCTGGTGGTGGGCTACAGCGACAACGTGCCGATCCGCAGCGCGCGCTTTGCCTCTAACTATGAACTCTCTCTGGAACGCGCCCGCTCGGTACAGAAAATGCTGCAGGGAAGCCTCTCTCAGCCTGGCCGCGTGAAAGCGGAAGGGCGGGGCGAGATTAACCCGGTGGCGCCGAACACGACGCCTGAAAACCGCGCCCGTAACCGCCGTGTGGAAATTACTCTGCTGGTGTCGCCTGAAAATACCCAGGCCGAGCTGAACGGATTGCCGCAAGGAAACTAAGGAATGCTGACGACTCTTCTTTCCATACTGACTAACCGCATTCTGTGGAGCTTCCTCGGCGTCACGGCGCTGGCGGCGGTGATCTGGATGATTGGCCCGCTGTTGTCCATCGTGGACACCCGGCCGCTTGAATCTGAACAGAACCGCATCATCAGTATCGCCGTGGTCTATCTGCTGTGGGCGCAGGGCCACATTCTGCCGCGTCTTTATAACGCCTGGCTGAACCGCAAGCTGATGGACAAGCTCAATGAGAACACCACCAGCCCGGAAGCGGCGGATCCGCAGAAGCGACTGAACAACGAGGAGCAGATCCTCGCCAGCCGTTTTGATGAAGCCGCGCAGATGCTGAAAAAAGCGCACTTCAGCAAGGCGGGGCAGGGCGCTCAGTGGACGCAGCGCTTCAGCACGCAATATCTCTATCAGCTGCCGTGGTACGTCATTATCGGCGCGCCGGGTTCCGGTAAAACCACGGCGCTGGTCAACTCCGGGCTGCAGTTCCCGCTGGCCGGCCGCTTCGGTAAGACCGCCCTGCGCGGCATTGGCGGCACGCGTAACTGCGACTGGTGGTTTACCAACGAGGCCGTGCTGCTGGACACCGCGGGTCGCTATACCACCCAGGAGAGCGAGCAGGTGCAGGACGCCGGGGAATGGCTGCAGTTCATGGGGTTACTGCGCAAGTATCGCCGCCGCCAGCCGATCAACGGTGTGATCGTCACCATCAGCATTTCTGACCTGCTCACCCAGTCAGCCGAGGCGTCCCGCCAGCAGGCGGTGAACCTGCGTCAGCGTCTGTCCGAGCTGCATGAACAGCTGGGGATTCGCTTCCCGGTCTACGTGATGGTGACCAAGGCCGACCTGCTCAAAGGCTTCCGCGCCTGGTTTGCCGACTACGATAAAGCGCAGCGCGACCAGATTTGGGGCTTCACGCTGCCGTGGGAACAAACCAAACACGCCGATTACGACCTGATGGGCAACTTCCAGCAGGAGTTTTCTCTGCTGCAGCAGCGCCTCGACGCCGGGCTGCCGGAAACCATGCTCAAAGAGCATGACGCGAAGACCCGCGCCGAAGCGTATCTCTTCCCGCAGGAGTTCGCCGCGCTGCGTCCGCTGCTGGCGGATTACCTGAGCACGGTCTTCGCCCGCTCGAACTTCGAAACCGAGTTCTCTCCGCGCGGGATCTACTTCGCCAGCGGGACGCAGGAAGGCATGCCGTTCGACCGCGTGATGGGCGAACTGAACCGCGCGCTGTCGCTGCCGGAAGGGGCAGAGAGCGATAACTGGGATTCGGTCAGCAAAGAATCGCCAATCCCGGGCGCAAAAGGCCAGAGTTTCTTCATCAAGAACCTGCTGCAAAACGTCATCTTCCAGGAAGCCGGGATCGCCGGAGAAAACCGCTGGTGGGAGCTGCGCAACCGGGCCGTGATCTGGTCTGGCTATGCGGCGCTGCTGGCCCTGCTGGTGATCCTGGGTGGACTGTGGCTCACCAGCTATGCCAAAAACAAGGCCTACCTGGAAGAAGTGGATGCGAAGGTTCCGCTGCTCGACCAGCAGAGCAAGGCCTTACAGAACCAGACCCAGCGTGATCTGTTCGAACTGCTGCCGCTTCTGAATAGCCTGGTGGATCTGCCGAAAAGCGACGCGTTTGACGTGAACGATCCGCCGGTCTCCCGCCGTATGGGGCTTTATCGCGGGGATGACGTCAGCGATGCCTCTCAGTCCCTGTATCAGAAAGCGCTGGATCAGATGCTGCTCCCTGCCGTCGCCATGCACATCACCACCTGGCTTCGCAACGACAACGGCAGCGATGTGGAATACAGCTACGAGGCGCTGAAAGCCTATCAGATGCTCTATCAGCCGAAGCACTACGACGGCAAATTCCTGCATTCGTGGGTAATGCTCAACCTGCAGCGTAACCTGCCGCAGAACGTCACGAAGGCACAGCTGCAGCAGCTTGAATGGCACCTGACGCAGCTGCTGGAGCCGAAAATTCAGGCCTCGCCGTACGCGCAGGACGAGTCCCTGGTGGCGCGCGAAAGAGCGATGATCGGCCAGCAGCCGCTTTCAACCCGCGTCTACGGCCGCCTGAAGCGCCTGCTGGAGCATGACGACAACCTGAAGCCGGTCTCCCTTTCCGACCTGGGCGGACCGCAGAGCGAGCTGGTATTTTCCCGCAAAAGCGGCAAGCCGGTGAGCGAAGGCGTTCCGGGTCTGTATACGCCGGACGGCTACTGGAAAAGCTTTAACGGCCAGATTGACAGCGTTACCACCGCCCTGCACGAGGACGACGCCTGGGTGCTGGGGGCCGCCACGGCGCAGGAAGATAAACAGCAGATCGATAACGCCGTGCGCCAGCTCTATATGCGCGACTTTATCGCTAACTGGGATCGCTTTCTCGCTGACATTCAGCTGAATAACAGCGCCGACCTTTCCCAGCGCATCAATACCGCGCGCCTGCTTTCCGGCGCCAACTCGCCGCTGCGCCGCCTGGTGCAGAACCTGAGCCAGGTCCTGACGCTCTCCCGCGATACGCCAGCGCCGGAAGATGCGGGTAAAGCGCAGGCGCAAAGCAGCCGCGCCACCCGCACGCTGGAAGCGCTGTTCAGCAATAATGACAACGCGCCAACGCAGGCCGCCGCGGTTACCCAGGCGCCGGAGCAGCTGGTGACCGACCATTACGCGCCGATGATTGAGCTGGCCCAGCCGCTGGAGAAGGGCGGGAAGACCATCGTGTTTGATGATTTTCTCAAGCAGTTGGATGAACTCTATCGCTACCTGACCGCCGTGCAGGATGCGGCCAACAGCGGCATGCCTGCGCCGGGCGGGGAGGCGATCAGCCGTCTGCAGGCCAGCGCCGGTCGTCTGCCAGGCGGGCTGCAAACCATGTTCAGCAACATGGCGGTGGGTGCCAGCAGCGATACCCAGCGTCGCGATCTGGAAAACGTGCGTAAGCGCATTAACGTTGAGGTGGGCGGGTTCTGCCGTCAGGCGATTGCCGGTCGCTACCCGCTGGTGCGCAGCGCCAGCACCGAGGTCACCCCTGACGATCTCGCGCGCATGTTTGCGCCGGGGACCGGACTGATGGATACCTTCTTTCGCGATAACCTGACCAGCAAAGTGGACACCACCCAGGCCAACTGGCGCTTTATGCCGGGCATCGGCGGGAAAACGCTGCCGGGAAGCGAAGGGCTGCTGAGACCGTTCCAGCAGGCCCAGTCGATTCGCGACGCCTTCTTTGCTAACGGCGCAACCACGCCGTCCTTCAAGGTGACGGTTCGCACCGTGCGAATGGATAACACCATTCTGAACCTCACCCTGGACGTGGACGGTCAGCTGCTGCGCTACAGCCACGGGCCGCAGGCGGTGCAGATCATGAACTGGCCGGGGCCGGGCGGCACCAACCAGGTCCGCATGCAGCTGGGTCTGGCGAACGGCAGCACGGCGACGCTGGTGACCAACGGTTCCTGGGCGCTGAACCGCTTCTTTGATAAAGCGAGCACCAGCCCGGGGGCGGGTAGCCTCAGCCGTCAGGCCACCTTCAACGTCGACGGACATCAGGTCACGCTGGAGTTTGCGCCAAACAGCATTCGCAACCCGTTCCAGCTTCCCCGTTTCTCATGCCCATAACCGCAAGGACAGCCGTATGACGAATACCCCTGCGATGAACCGCTACAGCTGGTATGGCAAGTTACCCAGCGCCGGAGATTTTTTGCAGCGCCGCTTTCCTGACACCTTACAGCGCCAGTGGTCGCACTGGTTCCAGGTCGGTCTGCTGGCCTGGCAGCAGGAAGAGCAGCGCAGCGGCGAGCGCCCGTTTCAGAAAGCACCCGTCTGGAATTTTGTGGTACCGCCCATGCTGGGCAGCCAGATGATCCAGATGGGCTGTCTGCTGCCCGGGCGCGACAGCGTCGGCCGACAATACCCGGTTTGCATTCAGCTGAGCTTCGCCCCGTCAGAGTGGTCGACCAGCCTGCTCAGCCAGGCCGAAAGCTGGTATCAGCAGATTGGACGCCTGGGGCTGCACGCGGTGCGCAACAGTTTTTCCGCCTCGCAGCTCGACGAGATGCTGATGTCCATTCCGGCGCCGCAGCCGGTCGAGCCGCAAAAGCGCTCCGACATCCTGGATGTGATTGGCTACGACGAGGACGGCCAGAGCACGCTGGGCTGGCCTCAGGCGGCAGAGTGCTTTGACCCGCTGCGTCAGACCAGCTACTGGTGGACCAACCGCTGCGACGGATACCCGCTCTACACCCACGTGCACAGCGGTAACTTTACCGGGCAGCTTTTCACCCTGCTGTTCGATCCGGCAGGGGGCGCCCGTCCGGGCCGTCACGGTCTCTATCCGCCTATGTTTGAATAAGCAGGGATCTCATGAATATCGAAGAATTTCTCGCGCCCATAAGCCCTGACAACCCCTGCGGCGAAAACCTGGAGTACGACGCTGACTTCCAGGCGATGAACCAGGCAAGCCTTGGGAAAGCGGAACAGCAGTTTGGCGACACCATCATCCCGGCGGAGCCTGCTGACTGGAACACGGTCGAAAAATACGCCACCAGCCTGCTGACCCGCACCAAAGATCTTCGCGTCCTGCTGGCGTTAACCCATGCCTGGACCCGCCGTCGCGGGCTGGCGGGCTACGCGGACGGATTACTGCTGGTGCAGGAGGCGATCGCCCGCTACTGGGAGCCGCTCTATCCGCTGCTCGAAGAGTATGGCGAAACCGACCCGTTCTACCGCATCAACGCTCTCGCCGGGCTGAGTGATAAATCCGACCTGACGGTCGCGGTACGCAACGCCTCGCTGCTGCGTTCAAACGGCGATGAAATTTCGCTGCGGGATGCCCAGGCGCTGCTGGACGGCAGTAAAACCGAATGCCCGGACTATCCCGGCGGGCGCCCGCGGCTGATTGACGAGCTGGCTCGCGGCGACCAGCCGGGGACCGCCGCGGTCATCGTCATTAACGAACGTCTGCTGGCCATTCGCGAGCTGCTCATCGGGCATCTCGGTGAAAGCGGCGTACCTGAGATGGAGCAACTGCTGAAAACCGTGGGGCTGGTCGCCAGCGCCTGTCAGGTGACCGACATCAGCAAGCTGCTGCCGAACCGTGAAGCGCAGGCAGAGACACTGGCTGAACAGCAGCCGACGGCAACGCAGCCCGTTCAGCCGGTGACCGACTGGCGCAGCGTGCAGGTCACCAGCCGCGCCGACGCCCAGCTGATGCTGGAAAAAGCGAAGCAGTATTTTGCGCAGTACGAACCGAGCCACCCCGCACCGCTGATGATTGAACGGGTGCAGCGGCTGTCAGAACTTAACTTTATGGACATTATTCGCGACCTGGCGCCAGACGGCGTTAACCAACTGGAAAACATCTTTGGGCGCCGCGAATAGCGCGTCCAGGCATTATGACGTCAGGCATGGAGCCTGGCGTTTCAACTTCACCGCGCATCTTTGATGGAGAACATCATGGCAATGAGTAACAGTGGGCAGAAATTCATCGCACGTAACCGTGCCCCCCGCGTGCAGATCGAGTATGACGTAGAGATCTACGGTGCAGAACGTAAAATTCAGCTGCCGTTTGTGATGGGCGTTATGGCCGATCTGGTCGGCAAACCGGTGGAAAACCTGCCGGCCGTCGACGAGCGTAAATTCCTCGAAATTGACATCGACAACTTTGACGAACGCATGAAGGCGCTGAAGCCGCGCGTGGCGTTCCAGGTGGACAACACCCTGACCGGCGAAGGTAAGCTCAACGTCGATCTGACCTTCGACAGCATGGACGACTTCCTGCCGGACGCGGTGGCCCGCAAGGTTGAGCCGCTGAACAAGCTGCTGGAAGCGCGCACCCAGCTCTCCAACCTGCTGACCTATATGGACGGTAAAAACGGTGCGGAAGAGCTGATCGCAAAAATTCTGCAGGATCCGACGCTGCTCAAATCCCTGAGCCAGTTGCCGAAAAATGACGAAAGCGCGAAAGGTAGCGAGGAATAATCGATGAGCAACCAGACTCAACAACACGAGCAGCAGGCGGGTCAGGCGTTCAGCCAGGATGAATTCAGCGCGCTGCTGAACAAAGAGTTCCGCCCGAAAACCGACCAGGCGCGTTCCGCCGTCGAAAGCGCGGTCAAAACCCTGGCGCAGCAGGCGCTGGAAAATACCGTCACCTTCTCGAACGATACCTACCGCACCATTCAGAACCTGATTGCCGGTATCGACGAACAGCTGTCACAGCAGGTGAACCAGATCATTCACCACGAAGAGTTTCAGAAGCTGGAGAGCGCCTGGCGCGGTCTGAGCTACCTGGTGAACAACACTGAAACGGACGAGATGCTGAAGATTCGCTTTATGAGCATCTCCAAGCAGGAGCTGGGCCGCACCCTGAAGCGCTACAAGGGCGTGGGCTGGGACCAGAGCCCGATCTTCAAGAAAATTTACGAGCAGGAGTACGGTCAGTTCGGCGGCGAGCCGTTTGGCTGCATCGTCGGCGACTACTACTTCGACCACAGCCCGCAGGACGTTGAGCTGCTGGGCGAAATGGCGCGCATCGGCTCTGCGGCGCACTGTCCGTTCATTACCGGTACCGCACCGGGCGTGATGCAGATGGAGTCCTGGCAGGAGCTGGCCAACCCGCGCGACCTGACCAAGATCTTCCAGAACACCGAATACGCCGCCTGGCGTTCACTGCGTGAATCCGAAGATGCCCGCTATCTGGGGCTGGTGATGCCGCGCTTCCTGTCGCGCCTGCCGTACGGCATTCGCACCAACCCGGTGGACAGCTTTGACTTTGAAGAGCAGACCGACGGCGCGAACCACAACAGCTACTCTTGGGCGAACGCGGCCTATGCGATGGCAGCCAACATCAACCGCTCCTTTAAAGAGTACGGCTGGTGCACCTCGATTCGCGGCGTGGAGTCCGGCGGGGCGGTGGAAAACCTGCCGTGCCACACCTTCCCGAGCGATGACGGCGGCGTGGACATGAAGTGCCCGACCGAGATCGCTATCAGCGATCGTCGTGAAGCCGAGCTGGCGAAAAACGGCTTTATGCCGCTGGTTCACCGCAAAAACTCCGACTTTGCTGCCTTCATCGGCGCGCAGTCCCTGCAAAAACCGGCCGAGTACCACGACCCGGATGCCACCGCCAACGCGCGTCTGGCTTCTCGCCTGCCGTACCTGTTCGCCTGCTGCCGTTTTGCCCACTACCTGAAGTGCATCGTGCGCGACAAAATCGGCTCCTTCCGCGAGCGCGAAGAGATGGAGCGCTGGCTGAACGACTGGGTCATGAACTACGTCGACGGTGACCCGGCGAACTCCTCCCAGGAGACCAAGTCCCGCAAACCGCTGGCGGCTGCGGAAGTGCAGGTGCAGGAGATTGAGGACAACCCGGGCTACTACGCCGCGAAGTTCTTCCTGCGTCCACACTACCAGCTGGAAGGTCTGACCGTTTCCCTGCGCCTGGTTTCTAAACTGCCGTCGCTGAAGACGAAAGACGCGTGATAATAATTGCCGGCCCGCAGGGGCCGGCCATTTGTGCGTAAAAGCTTAACTTATTTCTGTCAGTGAATAAGGATATACGGTGAAACATAGACTTTTGATCGCAACCAGTTTGCTGGCAGTTTCTACTCTGGCAAGCGCGGACGCCGGAAATTATAAATACCCTCAAGCGGAAGCATTGCCTCAGGATGACACATCAAACTTCCAACGCGATCCGACGTTGTTAACGGGATACGATTTAAATTTGAGTGCAGAGCGTTTCGCTAAAGCCTGGCTGTCGAAAACGAATGAACGTGAACGCATCAAGGCAAATATGTATCTTCTCGGCGTAGTCGACGCGTCTGAGGGCACTGCATGGTGCAAGGGCAGGCCTTTTTTGCCAAATACGCTACATGAGTTTCTCTATTCTCGTTTTGCGAACTTATCGAAACAGCAAGGCGAGGAACGCGCTTCAAAAATCATCATTGACGGAATGAAAGAATTACGCCCGTGCAAAAAGGAGAGTGACAAATGAGACCATTATACGAACAACTAAAACGTCAGCATTACTCTTCAAATCATACCCGCGCGGGTTTTGCCTCGGGTGAACAGGTCTTCTCAGAAATTGGCTATGATTATTCAACGATTATCAAGCAGCAACCGGCATACGAAAATACCTGTGCGGTAAGAATGAGTCTGGCATTGTTAAAATGTAATGTTGAATTCACAGGGCGTTTACCCATAAAGTCGGGCCCCTATAAAGGAAAAACAATCGAACCCGGCGCAAAATTACTTGCGGATCAACTTTATAAATCCCATGTGTTTGGCAAGGCAGAAATCTTTACCGATCGTGAGGCGGGTGCGCGATCGATGTTGGGCCGAAAAGGCGTTGTTTTCTTCAATAAAATTGATGGGTATGGCGGTGGTCATATCGACCTTATCGAGCCTCTGAGTAATAATTCGTTTATATGTAACTCCGATTGCTTTCCGTACTGTCAGGAAATCTGGTTTTGGGAATTAAAATAATTTCATCCAGGCAGCTAAAGACAGCATTTCTTTTGCTCGCTTGCTTATGTTTTTCTGCTCGCGGCGATAACCCATACGTTGATTTTTATCAGCAGCAAACATACCGGCAGGTAGTTAAAGATTTTGTCCTTGCGCGCTGCCTTGCGCAGGTGGCAGATAAAGGCAGCCAGTTTTCTACTGACGCCGCTCGCACTGCGAGTGCATTCATTGAGTGGATACCTTTTGATGCTGAAAATGGCACTGAGAAAATGGATGCGCTCATTGGAAAATATAAAGATCACATTAACGGGTTTCATGCTGAGCGAAAGCCCGACGTAAAAGGTGTCACGTTAAATTGTCTGCGTCTTTATCATAGTGACGAACTTAATAAACTTGTTCCTCAATTAATCATCGGAAATCCTGACCGCACCTGGATTCAGGATAACCCGCAGTAGTAAAAGACTTCACATTCTTTCCATTTATTCCGGGGGAATGTAAGACTGTCAAATGACACGGGTCATTTGATGTGAGGCAGAGGTAAAATATGGACGGTTTTATTCAGCCCCATGCTTTCCTGTTTGCCATATAAGTGCTTTTTCGAAAGCAATATTGTTCATCCACGAAGAGTAGATATTATGGCTATTGATATGTTTCTGAAGGTCGAGGGTGTTACGGGCGAATCTAAAGATTCTAACCACACCGGCTGGACTGATATTACCTCCTTCTCCTGGGGCGCTTCCCAGCCAGGTAATATGAGCGTTGGCGGTGGCGGCGGTGCCGGTAAAGTTAACTTTAACGACCTGCACGTTAACGCGCTGATCGACAAATCCACCACCGCTATCCTGAAACACTGCGCAAGCGGTAAACACCTGACTAAAGTTGAGCTGTCCGTTTGTAAAGCGGGCGGCCAGCAGGTGGAATACTCCCGCATCACGCTGGAAGATGTGCTGGTGACCTCTGTTCAGTATACCGGTGCTGACAACGGCGATACCGTTGGTGTGACCTATGCATTCCAGGCTGCGAAAGTGAAACAGCAGTACTGGGAGCAGACCACGTCGGGTGGTAAGGGTGCTGAAAGCAGCGCTGGCTGGAACATCAAAGAAAACAAAGAAGCGTAATTGCGTATGTGGCCGGGGAGTTTTCCCCGGTCATTATCAACCGGGAAGGAAGATAGCATGGCAAGTTTGCAGGAAGGAGGCGCCCGTCCTCTCACCATTGGCGAAATAGCACTGGCGCGCTCGGTTTTTAGTGACGCAATAAAGTATTCAGAAGTTAAAGTCCATAATAAAAGCTATTTGCCGTTTAATATGCAGTCGACAGATGTCGCGATGACCCCCAATGGTGAGCTCTATTTTCGCGAGCCGCATTATCGGGATGACTTCTCAATAGAGGTTCCGCGATATAAACACTGGTTTATTCACGAAATGGTGCATGTATTGCAGCATCAGATTGGAATGAATGTTCGAACCCGAGGTGCATTCAGTTGGGCAGCAAGTTATAATTATTCTCTGCCCCCCGATAAAAAACTATCGGACTTTGGTATGGAGCAGCAGGCTTCTATCATTTCAGATTTTTATTATTTGATAAATTACGGCCTGGGTGATTTCCGGAACATTGCTGGGTTTGAGGGAATAATCGGCCCCGACCTGAAGGATAAATACCTGCAGGTATTATCGTTGTTTATTCAAAATCCTAAAGACCGGCGGGTATGGTTATGAAACAGTTACTCAGTGTTGTAGCAATCGCATTAACGGTGAGTGCCTGCGTATCTCATCCTGCACAATATCAGTCGCTTTCGGTTACGCTAAAGAACAACGAACCCTGCTTTGCTATTCCCGCTAACTCCGGGTTAGACGCGCCTGTCACCAGCCATTCGCCCACCATAATGAAACGCGCGGGAAATGAATGGAAAGCGGTATCGCCGCCGTCAACGTTTAGCCCTGAAGTGACGTTAACGACCCAACAGTGTCACCAGTGGCAGGGGATTGCGTGGCAAGCCGGAGAATATGATGTTGCTCTGAAGGTGTCAGGGAAAAACGATTCTATTCGCTATGCGGCCCGCTTCACCTTACAAGAAGGTCCCTCAGGCCAGTTTAAGCTTACGCAGACTGAATAGAATGTGTTAACCCCAAACGCCGCCGTTCTCGCCCCGAGAGCGGCAGCGTTTGAGCGCTAATCATACCAGCAGGAATACGCCATGCGATTCACGATTATTTCTACGAAACCCGGTCATCAGCCGCCGCAAAGCAGCTGTGATTTTTACGCCCCGGGCGGCACCATTGGGCGCGGTACGGATAACAATCTGGTATTGCCGGACAATGACCGCACCATCTCTCGTCTGCAGGCCATTGTTCACGTTGACGCTCAGGGCGAATGCCGCGTCACCAACCGCGGCAGCGTCACCCGCGTGGTTTTAAATGACATTCCGCTGGAGCGGGGACGTCAGGTTGAGCTGCAGGATGGCGACATTCTCGGTATTGATGACTACCGTATCGAAGTGACCGAGCTGATCCACGATACGCAGCCCGTGAGCCGCATGGCGGCCAGCCTGCACCAGCAGGCGAGTCCGACCGTGGCTCCTGCGCCTGCGCAGCAGCCGAAACCGGCGAGTGCCGCACCCCGTGGGAAAGCCGAGCCGACCGCCGTGCCAACGGAGATCTGGGATAGCCTGATGCAGGAGTTTTCCATCTCCGACAGCATCTCCAGCAACCGTACAAAACCGCAGCCTGCGGCATCGCACGATCCGTTCTCCCAGCCTGCAGCCCCGGAGCGTAACGCCGAAGATCCGCTGGCGATGTTCAACGACAGCGATCCCACGCTCGAACGTAAGCATGTCGATCCGGACTCGCTGTTCAGCGACGAAGCGCTGTTTAAAAAAGAGAGCATTTTTGACGACGTTACGCCTTCCACGCTGGTGCCACCGGTTGAGGCCCAGCCAGCTCCGAACGAAGAGGGGACGGATGAGCTCGATCCGCTGGCCCTGTTTGGCGGTAAGTCCAGCGCGCCAGCCGCGCGTAATGACGACCCGCTCGGGCTGATGGGCGGCGCGCCGTTAACCCATCCGGATGACGTGATTAACGAGAAGCCAGCCCCCGTGCCGGAACCTGAGCAGGAAGAGGACGCGCTGGCCGATTCTCCGCTGTTCGCCCCTGAGCCGCAGGAAGAACCGCGTGCTGAAGAGGAACCCGCGCGACCGGATTACGCTGGCTTCACCATGCCGACGCCACAGGCCGTTGCGCGCAGCAGCGCTCAGGCACCGAAGGGCCGCCTGCGCATCGATCCGGTGAATAACGCCGCCGCCCCAACCGCCACGGCAAACAGCGGTGAGAAGGGCGAAGTGCTGCAGGGCGAGCTGCTGGAGGCGCTGCTGGAGGGGATGGGGCTGAGCGAAATGCAGCCCGTTCCGCAGTTTGACCGTGAAAATATGCGTCAGCTGGGGCAGATCCTCGGCATGTTCTCCCAGGGGACCGTGGCGCTGCTCTCCTCGCGCTCCATTCTCAAGCGCGGCGTAAAAGCCGACATGACCATGGTGCTGGACGATGCCAACAACCCGTTCAAGCTTTTGCCGACCGGCAAAACCGTGTTAATCCAGATGTTCGGCACCCCGATGCCGGGCTTTATGCCGCCGACCAAATCCGTGCGCGACGCGCTGATCGACCTGCAGGCGCACCAGCTGGGCATGATCTCCGGCATCCGCGCCATCATTGCCGCGATGCTGCAGTCCTTTAACCCGGAACAGCTGGAAGAGCAGGCGAAGCAGAACGGCATGACCTCGCGTCTGGCGCTGCCGGGCAGCCGCAAAGCCGCCCTGTGGGACTACTTTGTTCGCAGCTACGGCGAGACGGCGGGCGAGATTGAGGACGACTTCCACACCCTGTTCGGCGAGGCCTTCCTTCATGCGTATGACATGGAGGTCAATCAGTACAAAGACTCACAGAGCGGATCGGAAGACAAATGAATATCGCAACGGCTTCTCTCTCCCGCCAGGGGACGCGCGCCAGCAACCAGGATCAGACGGGAGAAACCATTGGGGAACGTTCAGCCTGCTTTGTCGTCTGCGACGGCATCGCGGGGCTGCCGGGCGGCGAAGTGGCCGCCGCGCTGGCCCGCAACAGCATTATCTCCCGCTTTGATGGCGACAAACATCTTAATGCGCAGCATATTCGCGACTACGTGCAGACGGCGAATCGCACTATTCTCAGCGAACAGCAGGCCGTTCAGGACTATCGCCGGATGGGCACGACGCTGGTTAGCCTGTTCATTGACCGTGATTACGGGCTGGCCTACTGGGCCCATGCCGGAGACAGCCGCCTGTACCTGTTCCGCCGGGGATGGCTGTGGCATGTGACCACCGACCACAGCCTGGTGCAGCAGATGAAAGATGCCGGGCACCAGACCGACAACCTGAACAGCAATCTGCTCTATCTGGCGCTGGGAATTGAAAACGGCGGGCCGGAAGCGAGCTACAGCGACGTGGTGCAGGTTGAAGACGGCGATGCCTTTTTACTCTGCACCGACGGGTTCTGGCACGGCGTCAGCGAAGAGCAAATGAAGCAGTCGCTGCATATGGTGAATACGCCGCAGGAGTGGCTGACCTTAATGAACCAAATCATTCAAAAGAATGGCGAACAGGAGGGGAATGCCCAGGATAACTATACTGCCCTGGCGGTATGGATGGGCAACCCTCAGGACACCACTTTGCTGCACACCCTCTCTGACGCAGCACAATTTCTTCCCTGCGGAACTGATTAGACACACAAGGAACGATATGAAACTTTGGCTATCGGGTTTGGCACTTCTGGCGGCGACCTCTACCGCGCAGGCTGAAAATTTCCGCATCGTGCAGTCTCCTGCGCAGAAGCTGGATATCTGGATCGACAACATCAAAGACAACACGCCGCAGAGCTGGTGTAAGCCTGAGGTGGCGCTGCGCATTGTGGCGAACGGCAAGAAAGACGTCTCCGTGCTGGAGAACTTTGTGCCGCGTCTTGGCGCGCTGCTGGAACACCAGTGCAGTAAAGTCAATAAACTCAGCTGGACGCTCAACGATCCGGCGGGTACCACGCTGGCGCAGGGCACGGCTGGCAAAGCGCAGGACTGGGCGCTGGTGGTGAAACAGGAGCAGGCCGCGCCTGCTGCGACCGTCACCGCCACCCCAGCCAGCGGCGCGTTACTGCCGCCCGATCAGAACGTGGCTTCCCGCACCGTTGCCGCCGACCGTACGCCGTGGCAGGAGTTTACCCTGCAGGACGGCTGCCACCTGCGCACCTTCTGGGAAGGGGGCGCCTCTGCACCGGCGCTCTTCATTCCGGATTCTGACACCACCCGCTGCGGGAATGGCAGCTGGCTGAGCGGACACACCGTTGTGTCGCAGTCCCGCAACGGCGGGCAGAAAGAGATGGCGGTAACGTACATTCATGGCTTCCCGGTCACCGGGCTGAATCAAAGCGCCGACCCGGAAAACGCGCTGATCACCTCCGTCAACAAA
Organism: Enterobacter sp. PL1; assembly: GCF_945957325.1. Taxonomy (NCBI): domain Bacteria; kingdom Pseudomonadati; phylum Pseudomonadota; class Gammaproteobacteria; order Enterobacterales; family Enterobacteriaceae; genus Enterobacter; species Enterobacter sp. PL1. The sequence goes on along the minus strand of NZ_CAMFKT010000005.1, from coordinate 59,208 downwards.
GAGCGCATGGTATTCAGCACCCCAAACAGCGACCAGAGCTGGATGATCCTGCCTTACGACAGCGCCCTGAACAGCTGGAAGAGCAACGGCACCGTCGCGGTGGAGATCTCCCGTGAAACCGCCAGCGACGATGCAAAACTGCAGGCGCGTATCGCGGCGGTGAAAAAAACCTGGAGCGCCTGGGTGGCACCCGGCACCCCGCTGAATATCGTGCTGATTGACACCCTGCGTCCTCAGCTGCGCGATCCGGCCGTTGGCGCATGGCGCGCGGCAAATTAAGGAATGGCGATGAATACGCTCTATCAACACCTGGCGGGTGAGTCGCTCGACGACGCGCTCGCGCGTCTGGAAGCAGAAATCAAAGCCCGTCCGGCGGATGCCGACCTCCGCGCCGCGTTCGTGCAGTTTTTAACCCTTAGCGGCAACTGGACGCGTGCCCTGACCCAGCTGAAAAGCTGGCTGGCGCTGAAGCCGCAGGCGAAACCCACCGTCACGCTGCTGGAGCAGTCCATTCAGGGCGAGCTGCAGCGCGCGCAGGTGATGGCGGGACAGGCGCGTCCGGCGATGCCTGAAACCCAGTGGCCGTGGCTAACCACCCTTGCGGCGGCGCTGAGCGAGGAGGGCGAGCGCGCGCAGGCGCTGCGTCTGGAAGCCCTTGAGCAGGCGCAGGCCACCCCCGGCCAGATTACCCTCGAAAACGAGGAGACGCAGGCCTTTGACTGGCTGATGGACGGCGATGCCCGTCTCGGCCCGGTATGCGAAACCATCGTCAACGGCCGCTATTTCTGGCTGCCGTTTAACGCTATCGCGGAGATCCGTTTCCAGGCGCCTGCCAGCGTGACCGATCTGGTCTGGCGTCACGCGCTGGTGCGCCTGACGGACGGGACGGAGCAGGTGTGCCAGATCCCGGCGCGTTACCCGTTTGCGGCCGATGCCTCTGACGCGGTTAAACTCGGGCGGACCACCGACTGGCACCCGCTCGATACTGACGGCACGCTCTATGAAGGCCAGGGCCAGAAGGCCTGGCTGAGCGAGCAAAGCGAAAGCCCGCTGCTGTCCTTAAGCCTCGTGACGTTTGCGACGGATGGAGCCGATGAGTAATCCCGCTGGCGAAGGCGATCTGCTGCGCAGCGGCTGGCAAGCCCGCAGCAAGCAGGAGAAGGTGGGGGCGCGCGACAAAATGCAGCCCTCGCTGCTCGATCGCCTCACTGATAACGACCCGGAAAAAAAGCGTGAGTCGGCCAACAGCAATCTGATCACCCACGCCGCCCTGCGCCGCAATGTGCTGCGCGATTTGCAGTGGCTGTTTAATACCATCAACCACGATGCCTCCGGCGATTTAAGCGTGCTACCGCACGTGAGCCGCTCGGTGGTTAACTTCGGCGTCGCGCCCCTGGCCGGGAAAAGAATGTCGGACATCGAATGGCACGACATTCAGCGCAAGCTCACCGAGGCCATCATCAATTTTGAACCACGCATTTTGCCGCAGGGGCTGCAGGTCCGCTGCGTGTCGGATACCTCCTCGCTGGATCTGCACAACGTGCTCTCCATCGAGATCAAAGGGCGTTTATGGTGCGTGCCGTACCCGCTGGAGTTTCTGTTTCGCACCGATGTCGATCTGGAAAACGGCCATTTTGAACTGAAAGATGCGGGGTAATCATGGAAAGTAAACTGCTCGAATACTACAACCGTGAGCTGGCCTACCTGCGCGAAATGGGGGCCGAGTTTGCCGAACGCTACCCGAAAGTCGCCGGACGGCTGGGCATGCGCGGCATCGACGTGGCGGACCCGTATACCGAACGTCTGATGGAAGGGTTCGCCTTCCTGACCTCCCGCGTGCAGATGAAAATGGACGCGGAGTTTCCGCGCTTCTCCCAGCGTCTGCTGGAGATGATTGCGCCGAACTATCTTGCGCCCACGCCGTCGATGGCGATTGCGGAGATTCTGCCCGACAGCAGCCGGGGCGACCTGAGCAAGGGCTTCGTCGTGCCGCGCGGCACCATGATGGACAGCCTGGCGCTGAAAAAAACCGGCGTGACCTGCAGCTATACCACGGCGCACGAGGTCAACCTGCTGCCGCTGAAAATCGACAAGGTCGAGCTGGGCGGAGTCCCCGCCGATTTGCCGCTCGCACAGCTGGGTCTGAGCCAGCGGGGGATCGGCAGCGCCCTGCGGATCCGCATCGCCTGCGACGGCCCGCAACATCTCGGGCATCTGGATTTTGACCGTCTTGAGTTTTTCCTCGCCGGTCCGGATATCGAGGCGCTGAAGCTGCTGGAGCTGGTGATGGAGCACCACGCCGGGATCGTCTGTCAGACGGTCAGCCCGCAGCCGCAGCGGCAGCTGCTGGCAACGGATGCACTGCGCCAGGAGGGTTTTGAGCCTGACCAGGCGCTGCTGCCGGACGATCTGCGTAACTTTGACGGCTATCGCCTGCTGCAGGAGTATTTCGCGTTTCCGGCCCGTTTCCGCTTCATTAGCCTCAGCGGCCTGAGCACGCTCATCCAGCGCTGTGAAGGTGAAAAAGCCTTCGACATCTTCATCCTGCTGGATAAGTCGGATGAACAGCTGGAGCGCGTGGTCGATGCCAGCCATCTGGCGCTGCACTGCACCCCGGTCATCAACCTGTTCCCGAAAGTTGCGGCGCGGCAGAAGCTTAATGACGGTCAGCATGAATACCATCTGGTGGTCGATAACATCCGTCCGCTGGATTATGAAATCTACGCGGTGAAAAAAATCTATGGCAGCGCGGACGGCCAGCGTGATGACCAGACGTTTCGTCCGTTCTGGAGCACCTGGAGCGGCGATGCGGGCAACTACGGGGCCTATTTTTCCCTGCGACGCGAGCAGCGCGTGCTGTCCGAGCACGCCCTGCGCTACGGCACACGTACCGGCTATATCGGCTCGGAGGTCTTCGTCTCGCTGGTGGATGAACAGCACGCGCCGTGGCAGGAAAACCTGCGCTATATCTCTGCCGAGGTGCTCTGCACCAGCCGTGACCTGCCGCTGATGCTGCTGCAGGAGCTCGGGGAGTTCATTATGGCTGACTCCATGCCGGTGAAATCCCTCACCCTGCGTAAAGGGCCGACGCCGCCGCGTCCGGCGCTGGCGGAAGGGTTCAGCACCTGGCGGCTTATCAGCCAGCTGCAGATGAACTACCTCAGCCTGATGGACAGTGACAATGAGGAGGGGGCTGCCGCGCTGCGCCAGCTGTTAGGGCTGTACGCCAACCTGGCCGAAACGCCCGTGGCGCGTCAGGTGGAGGGCGTTCGCCACTGCGTGCTGGAGCCGGTTCACCGCCGCGTGCCTGAACCCGGCCCGGTGGTGTTCGCCCGCGGGATCGGCATTACCCTGACGGTGGATGAGCGAGCCTTTTCGGGGGCCAGTCCGTGGCTCTTCGGCAGCGTGATGGAGCGCCTCTTTGCCCGTCTGGTCTCTATCAACAGCTTCACCGAGTTTACCCTGAAGAGTCAGCAGCGCGGCGAGATTGGCTACTGGGCGCCGCGCATGGGTAAAAGGGCGCTGATATGAGTGACGCCGCCACTGCACCGCTGCGCGTGCATCGCCTGACGAAGCTGCCGGACGCGTTCTGGCACGGCGTCCGTGAGACGCCCTGGCGCTACGATCTGTTTCAGCTGTTAAGGCGCATTGATGCCCAGGGCGGCGAGCGCTATCCGCTGGGCCGCGCGCCGCTGCCAAAATTTGAACCGCTGCGCATCGGCCAGCAGCCGTCGATGAGTTTTGCCCCGTCGACGCTGGCCAGGGTGCGTCAGCGGGAAGAGAGCGGGCTGCATGAGGTCTCTATCCTCAGCTTCGGCCTGTTTGGCCCGAACGGCCCGCTGCCGGTCCACATGACCGAGTACGCCCGCGAGCGTATTTATCATCATCAGGACACCAGCCTGAGCGCGTTTGCCGATCTGTTCCACCATCGTCTGGCGCTGCTGTTTTACCGCGCCTGGGCGGATGCGCAGCCCACCGTCTCGCTGGACCGCGCCGATAACAAGCGCTTTGAGGGCTATCTGGCGTCGCTGATTGGGATGGGCCAGCCGGGTCAGATGGACAAAGGCAGCCTGAGCGCGCACGCGCGCTTTACCCACGCCGGGCACCTGACCCGTCATGGGCGGGATCCTGAGGGGCTGGAGAAGATCCTGCGCAGCTATTTTAAGGCGCCGGTCAAACTGGTCAGCAACGTGCCGCAGTGGATGCCGCTCTCCACGCGCGAGCAGGCGCAGCTGGGAGCAGGACGCCGCATGCCGCGCATGGGTGAATCCGCCTTTCTCGGCGTCGCCGTCCGCGACGTGCAGCATAAGTTTCGCATCGAGATTGGCCCGCTGAGCGCGGAGGAGTACAACCGCTTTCTGCCGGGTGAAGCGTGGGTCACCGAGCTGCGCGACTGGGTGCGTCAGTACGCCGGAGTGGAGTTTGAATGGGAAACGCGGGTGATCCTGCGCGCAGACGCGGTGCAGGGCGCCACGCTCGGCAGTCATGCGCGATTAGGCTATAACACCTGGCTGGGCCTTCAGCCGCAGCCTGTCCCGCGCGGCGATCTGGTGTATCGCGCAGAGCGGTAATCCTTCCGTATACCGAATCATTGTTAATGGAAACTAACATGTCAGAAATTAGCCGTGCCGTGCTTTTCGGCAAACTGGATACGCTGTTATTTACCTCTCTGGAAAGCGCCACTGCGTTCTGCAAGCTGCGCGGCAACCCCTATGTTGAGCTGGTGCACTGGCTGCATCAGCTGATGCAGCAGCAGGATGGCGATCTGCAGCAGGTCATCCGCCACTTTGCCCTTGATGAACAGCAGCTGACGCGCGATATCGTTGCCGCGCTGGATGTGCTCCCGCGCGGGGCGAGTTCCGTTTCCGATCTCTCCGAGCATATCGACAGCGCCGTGGAGCGCGCCTGGGTCTTCGGCTCGCTGAAGTTTGGCGTCAGCCGCATTCGCGGCGGCCATTTGCTGATCGGCATGCTGAAAACCTGGAATCTGGCTAACGTGCTGAAAAGCATTTCGGCGCAGTTTACCCGCCTTAACGTCGAGGTATTGATTGAGCAGTTCGATACCATCTGCGCCAACAGTAAAGAAACACAGCAGGCCGCTGCAGCCGTCGACGCACCGGCGGGTGCGGTACCGGCTGCACAGGGGACGCTGGCCCAGTACGGTCAGGACCTGACCGCCCGCGCCCGCGACGGGAAGATTGACCCGGTTGTCGGGCGCGACGAGGAGATCCGCCAGATGGTCGATATCCTGATGCGCCGTCGTCAGAACAACCCGCTGCTGACCGGGGAAGCAGGGGTCGGCAAAACGGCGGTGGTGGAAGGGCTGGCGCTGCGTATCGCCGACGGCGACGTGCCGGAGCCGCTGCAGAACATTCAGCTGTGGCTGCTGGATATCGGCATGCTGCAGGCCGGTGCAGGCATGAAAGGCGAGTTTGAAGCCCGTCTGCAGGCGCTCATTAACGAAGTCCAGTCCAGCGCCACGCCGATCATTCTGTTTATCGATGAGATCCACACCCTGATTGGCGCAGGCGGCCAGCAGGGGACCGGCGATGCGGCGAACCTGCTGAAGCCAGCTCTGGCGCGCGGCCAGCTGCGCACCATCGGGGCCACCACCTGGGCGGAATACAAAAAGTACATTGAGAAAGATCCGGCGCTGACCCGTCGTTTCCAGACGGTGCAGGTGCACGAGCCGGACGAAGCGAAAGCCATTCTGATGCTGCGTAGCACCGTGTCGCCGCTGGAGACGCACCACCAGGTGTTGCTGCTCGACGAAGCGGTCAGTGCGGCGGTGAAGCTGTCCCATCGCTACATTCCGGCGCGTCAGCTGCCGGACAAAGCCGTGGCCCTGCTCGACACCGCTTGCGCCCGCGTCGCGGTCAGCCAGAGCGCACCGCCTGCGCAGCTGGAAGACTGCCTGCGCCACCTTGCCGCGCTGGACGTGGAAATTGAGATTGCCGAACGCGAAGCGCGCGTGGGGGCCGGTGATGCCGATCGCGTCACGGCATTACGCGCCGAACGCGACGCGTATGAGACAAAACGCGAAGCCCTGTCCCGGCGCTGGGAAGAAGAGCGCAGCCTGGTGCAGGAGATTATCCGCCTGCGCGCCGCGCTGTTCGCGGCGGGCGAGGAAGATACCGCTGAGCTGCGCGGCAAGCTGGCGGAACAGCAGCAGGCGCTGAACGCCTTACAGGGAGACGAGCCGCTGCTGTTTGCCGCGGTGGATGAAAACGTGGTCGCCGCGGTCGTCTCTGACTGGACCGGGATCCCGCTGGGCCGGATGGTGAAAAACGAGATCGACGCGATACTCAACCTTGCCGACACGCTGAACCAGCGCGTTATCGGCCAGCGTCACGGTCTGGACCTTATTGCCCGCCGCGTGAAAACCTCCCGGGCGAAGCTGGACGACCCGAACAAGCCGGTGGGCGTCTTTATGCTGTGCGGTCCGTCCGGCGTCGGTAAAACCGAAACCGCGCTGGCGCTCGCCGAATCCCTGTACGGCGGCGAGCAGAACGTCATCACCATCAACATGAGCGAGTTCCAGGAAGCGCACACCGTCTCCACCTTAAAAGGTGCGCCTCCGGGGTACGTAGGGTATGGTGAAGGCGGGGTATTAACCGAGGCCGTCCGCCGCCGCCCATACAGCGTCGTGCTGCTGGACGAAATTGAGAAAGCGCACCCGGACGTCCACGAGATCTTCTTCCAGGTCTTCGACAAAGGCTGGATGGAAGACGGCGAGGGGCGCCACATTGATTTCCGCAACACCATTATTATTCTGACCTCCAACGTCGGCACCGAGCTGATTAGCGCCATGTGCGCCGATCCGGACCTCATGCCGGAGCCTGAGGCCTTAAGCGGCGCGCTGCGCCAGCCGCTGCTGGAGGTGTTCCCACCGGCGCTGCTGGGCCGCCTGCTGGTGGTGCCGTACTACCCGCTCAGCGACGAGATGCTGGGGCAGATTGTTCGCCTGCAGCTTAAGCGTATTCAGCGTCGTCTGGAGGAGAATCACAGCATTATTTCTGAGTTTGACGACAGCGTGGTGGAACAGATTGTTCAGCGCTGCACCGAGGTGGAGTCCGGCGGCCGCATGGTGGATGCTATTCTGACCAACACCCTGCTGCCTCAGATGAGCCAGATCTTACTTACCGCCAGCCGCAGCGACGAACAGTACCGACGTCTGCACGTCACCTGCGAGCAGGGCGAGTTTCACTGTCAGTTTGCCGCGTAATAATCATCAAGAGAACTGTAAAAGATGACGGATAATGATAACAATCGGACTGTCCCAAACGCGCTCCCGGTCGGGTACCGCTTCAACGAGTTTGAAATCAAAGAGGTGATCGGCGGCGGCGGTTTTGGCATTGTCTATCGCGCGTGGGATCACCAGCTCGAACGCACTATCGCTATCAAAGAATTTATGCCTTCCTCGCTCGCCGTACGCGGCGACGACATGACCCTGGTGCTCCGCAGCGAGCGCTTTGGCAAAGCGTTCTCCGCGGGCCTGAACAGCTTCATTCAGGAAGCGCGTCTGCTGGCGCGCTTTAACCACCCGAACCTGCTGCACGTCCTGCGCTTCTGGGTGCAAAACGACACGGCCTATATGGGGACGCTGTTTTACAGCGGCACCACGCTGTCACGCCTGCGTGAAGAAAAGCCGGAGCTGATCAACGAAGCCTGGATCCGCCGCACGCTGCCGATGCTGTTCGGTGCGATCAAGACCATCCACGACGAAGGCTACCTGCACCGCGACATCTCTCTGGATAACATCCAGATCCAGGATAACGGCCTGCCGGTGCTGCTCGATTTCGGCTCCGCGCGCCGCACGATTGGCAACCTCTCCGACGAAACGGAAACCATGCTGCGCCCGGGCTTTGCGCCGATCGAGCAGTACACCGACGACAACGAAAGCGAGCAGGGCCCGTGGACGGACATTTACGCCCTCGGCGCCGTGCTGCGTACCCTGATTGTGGGTTCTCCGCCGCCGGTCAGCGTGGTGCGTTCTATTCAGGATACCTGCAAACCGCTGGTGGAAATCATGCCGCAGGGCTATTCCATTCCGCTGCTGCAGGCCATTGACCGCGCGCTGGCGCTGCACATGGAAGACCGTCCGCAGTCCATCGACGAGTTCGCCGCGCTGATAGAGATGCCGGTCGCGGGTATCAACGATGTGCTGACGGCGAAAAAGCCCGGCACCATGCTGGTACCGGTGGAGGAAGAACAGCCGGCGTCGCTGCTCGACTGGCGTCGCTACAGGATCCCGGGCATGGTTGCCGCAGGCGTGCTGGTCGGCGTTGTCGCTGGCGCGATGCTGTTTAGCGGCGGCAAAGATGCGCCAGAGCAGGCTGCGCAGGCACCGGCAGAGACGCGTCCAACCGAAACCGCCGCGAACGCCCCAGACGTGAAGCCAGAAACGGCGAAGGTGGGCGAACCGGCGACGGCACAGCAGACGCCACCGCCTGCCGCGAGCCCTGTTGCGCTGGTCTATATCCGCATCCTCGACGGCGAAACGCTGAAAGTAAACGGCGAGCCAAAAGCGCTGCGCCCGGGAACCAACGGCTATGCATCGCTCAAGCTGCCAGCCGGTGAGGCGAAGATTGAACTGCAGGGCAACGGAAGAACGCGTGGCCAGACGCTGGATATTGCCAAGCCGGGCACCTGGCTGGTGAATCCGTAGGAATATAAACAGGGGAGACTATGGAAGTGTACGATCTTTGAAGTCTTAGGCTTCATTCAAAGGAGTACGAGAAGATTGTCTCTCCTGTTTGTGCGTTTTGAATTTATTCCTAACCCGGAGGGTTGAGTTGAAGCCAATATGTGCTCCCCCATTTTTTTAAATAACAATAACGGGCGTACACAAAACAAGCTCGCTCATTTAAATAGCCATCTATGGTATTTCTGGGGAGGTATGGATCTTCTCGCAATATTGCTTTATTGCGTGAATTCAGTTCGCCAGCACAGAATTCCATTCATTTCTGACGCAAAAGTGTTTAGTGATTCGTTGCATTATTATGCAGGTGATGGTTTCAGCATTTTGGTCATGCTTTTTTTTGTGCTTGACTTACTTTTATTACTCTCATTGTGTACTTCGGCCTGTTTATTCTTCAAGCGAAAGATCGGAGCGGTTAAACTTGCCCTCGCTCAGGAATTATTTCGCTTGATTTCATTCAGATGTTCGGTCTCATTGTTCCCTCTTTTAGTAAGTATGTTTGATTTTTCAAACATCTGGTTGAATGTAGGTTTATTTGTCACATCAGAGTCACTGAAAATCTACTCTCTTGTTTTTTGGATGATCAAGAGGGAAAAGCCCCTTTCTTGAATGACGCTTTATCACAGATGCGAACCCCTTTTCTGCATCGCATAAGCTAGATGGAATAAAGATTATGCTCAACCGAATTACCGTTCAGCTCCCGGTGGAGGGGCTTCTGTTCTGGAAACTGACGGGCCGCGAGGCGATGTCCGAATCGTTCGCGCTGACGCTGACCGTGCTCGGCACGGACGCACGCATTGACCGCAGTAAGCTGCTGGGCCAGCCGGTCACGGTGACCATCCCGACGCAGAGCCTGCTGACGTCCCGCTATATTAACGGCAAGATTACCCGCGTGGCGGTCAGCGCCGTTGAGCTGACGGGCACCCGCTATGCGGTGTACCAGCTGACGGTGGAGCCGGACCTGTGGCCGATGAAGCGCGACCGTAACCTGCGTATTTTCCAGGGTCAGACGGTGCCGCAGATTGTGAAAACCCTGCTGGGTGAGCATCAGGTCAACGTTGAGGACAAACTCACCGGCAGCTACCGGGTGTGGGACTACTGCGTGCAGTATCAGGAGTCGAGCCTGGACTTCATCAGCCGCCTGATGGAGCTGGAGGGGATTGCGTATCACTTCCGCCATGAGGCGGACAAGCACACCCTGGTGCTGACCGACGCCGCCACGCAGTACCAGCCGTTCAGCGGCTATGAGGTCATTCCCTACCACCAGACGCCGTCAGGCGGCAGTACGGATGAAGAGGGCATCAGCCAGTGGGCGTTGGAGGACAGCGTGACGCCGGGGATTTACAGCCTCGATGACTATGACTTCCGCAAGCCGAACGCGTGGCTGTTCCAGGCCCAGCAGAACCCGGCATCGCCGACGCCGGGCAGCATCGACGTGTACGACTGGCCGGGTCGCTTTGTGGACAAGGGGCACGGGGAGTTTTATGCCCGCATCCGTCAGGAGCGCTGGCAGGTGGAGCATCAGCAGATTCAGGCCACCGCGACGGCGGCGGGGATTGCGCCCGGTCACACCTTCACCTTAACCAACGCGCCGTTCTTCAGCGACAACGGGGAGTATCTGGTGACGGCGGCGGGTTACCACCTCGAAGAGAACCGCTACGCCAGCGGCGAGGGGGAAACCATACACCGGACCGATTTCACGGTCATCCCGTCGGCGGTGGTGTACCGTCCGGCGCAGACCACGGCGTGGCCGCGCACCTACGGCCCGCAGACGGCGAAAGTGGTGGGGCCGAGCGGGGAAAGTATCTGGACGGACAAATACGGTCGGGTGAAGGTGAAGTTCCACTGGGACCGTCTGGCGAAGGGCGATGACACCAGCTCCTGCTGGGTGCGCGTGTCGAGCGCGTGGGCGGGCCAGGGCTACGGCGGGGTGCAAATCCCGCGCGTGGGCGATGAGGTGGTGGTGGACTTTATCAACGGCGATCCGGACCGTCCGATCATTACCGGTCGCGTGTACAACGACGCGAGCATGCCGCCGTGGGCGCTGCCAGCTGCGGCGACGCAGATGGGCTTTATGAGCCGCACGAAAGACGGTTCCGTGGACAACGCCAACGCCCTGCGGTTTGAGGATAAAGCGGGCGCAGAGCAGGTATGGATCCAGGCCGAGCGCAATCTTGATATTAACGTCAAAAACGACGAAACACATTCTACTGAAAAAAATCGAACCCAGTTTGTTGGCGAAGATGAAACCTTACGGGTAGCGAAAAATCAGAAATCAGGGATTAAAGGCGATGTGGTATGCCTGACGGGGAACAGTCGAAACGATAAAGTCGTTAATAATTTTATACTTTCCGCAGGAAATACGCTGAGACTGGAATGTGGTGAAAGCGCCATCGAGCTATCAAAAGACGGCAGCGTCCATATCATTGGTAATAACTTTAACTTTACTGCGAAACAGAATGCGCAAATTAATACGCTTTCTGGCGAATTACATTTGAACCCTGATGATGGACAAAATGTCATCGATCCGCCTGGCGCATCCCTTCAGGGTGAAATCCAGCAGGAAGTGGATAGTTTTTTTGTTATTAATGGCAATAAGTAAGAGTAACCCGAATGGCTGAATATATTCTTCAGGAAGCATCCCTTGCCTTACCCGATGTATTTAAAGACAGAACCATGAATTTATTTACCCTGAGTGATAACGGAGCCAGCGAGTTTACTTTTGTTGTTTCTCGTGCGAGTGCTAAAAACGAAGATAAAGTCCATGATGCGGCAACTCGTTTGGTACGTGAACTGGAAATTACGGTGCCCGACTTTCGTCTCGAATCCTCGCAGATGACCTCTGTTGATGGTCTCCCGGCGGTTGAGCTTTTTTATCAATTCAAAAATGATAATGCGATCATTTTCCAGAGGCAGACCGTTATTTTGCTCGGTGACCATCCTGGCGGCCAAAAGATGGTGTGTTATATCGGTACTTGCCCGGGCGAGTTTAGCGATTATTATCATAATCAATATCAGGAAATTATCCGCAGTATTAAGTTCCACAAACCGGCTCAGACTGAAACTAGAGAAATGCTCGCTGCCGACAGCCAGGGGCCATTTTTTGCGCTTGATAGTGAGAGTAAGGAATTGAGTGTCTTTGAAAACATTCAGGAACTGTATGGACATCTTTCGCTTCAGCGGGCGAAAGAGGGGCAATATTTGCTTTTTGAAAAACAGGGTAAACCACTCAGTATTGCACCCGTTCCGGGGAGCCAACCCCTTCGTTACGCGCTGTGGACGACTTTCGCAGACAAATCACATCACCTACTTTCACAGCTTTCCGTATGCCGCCAGGTGTCTGGTTCTGACCCGCTTGATACAGCCGACCGGATCCGTAAGTATCTGATGGCACAGCGAGCCGAATAGCCATGTCCGAATGTCAGGCTGCTCGCGTAGATGATGAGATTGCACATACAGCCTCAAAAGGCTGGATGATTGCAGGATTGGTGGGCGGGGCCATTCTGGGCGCAGCTGCCGTTGTCGTCACCGGAGGGACCGCGCTGGTTGCTGTTTCTGCCGTTGCGGCTGGGGCATGCGCTGCGGGTGGGTTGGGTGAGCTCCTCGGCAGTATGTCATGGGCTCCACGCCATACTACCGGTACGCTAAAAGAAGGTTCACCCAATGTTTTTATCAACAGCCGAAAGGCGATCCGCGCTCACCTGTCAGCCGGAGAGTGTGATGAGCACAGCGGTAGCCTGCAACGGGTTGCGGAAGGTTCGATAAAAGTTTACATCAACAACTTTCCCGCCTCTCGCACAGGCGATAAATTGACATGCAGCGCTGAGATTAGTCAGGGATCGCGTAATGTTATTATCGGTGGAAGCAAAGTTCAGACCGATGAAATAAGTCCTGAAATCCCGGAATGGGTGAACTGGACGATGCTCGCCGTTGGTGCCGGAGCCATGGCGGTGCTGGCCAGTCCGGCAATCGCACTTCTGAGTACCCTCGGTGCGATGGGCGGTGGGACAGTCGGTAGTTATGCGGGGGGAATGCTGTTTGGCGAAGGTAGCGACGGTCAGAAATGGGGGATGCTGATCGGCTCGGTTATTGGCGGCGGGGCTGGCATGAAAGGCGGGGCAAGGTTTGATGCGTGGCGGGCTGGTAAGCCTGTTCTCGAACCGGTTAAGCCAAATATTTCGGCCCGAAGAGCTGAACTTAATGAAAAATTTGGACGCACGGGCGATCTTAATAGAGATATTAATATCCGTGCAAATCAAAAAATTGTTGATAATTTTATGCGTTCTCAGGGTGTTGAAGAAAGTAAAATACCAGCTTATCGCAGCGGTATAGATCTTGAACAGAGAGTGACAATTGAAACAATCAATAAAGGCAAAATAGCTTATCAGAATCAATCCCCAGGGAATTGGCAAGGAAACTGGTATTCTCTTGACGAATCGACCCCTGCCACAAAACTAGGCATTAACCCAGAGGGACAGGTCAGGGATACGGGGTTAATTGTTCCTAAAGAAGTAAAAGCTTATCAAGCGCAACAAAAAGTTGAGATGCTTCGAAGTAGTGCCACACCAGCCTTGGACACCTGGTCTGTACCAGACAAACCTTTCCAGACAGAAGGCGGTGGGATACAATGGTTTACCACTAAGCGTGATATTTGGACTCCATATAATGAATAACATGACAGCTCTAAATTATGTTGAAAAAGCATTAACTTTAGCAGAAAAGAGATATGCTGAGGTAAAACATCTCAACCCCCACTCCCCACTTTTACAAATGTACGATTCTATTGTACAACAATTAATATTTCTACGGGATTTAATCGAAGGCAAGGAAAAGGATAAAGCAAAATTATGGAAAATGACTTTCGGTATGTATGCAGCAAAGGAGTTTGATAATTCTGATGAGTTGTTTTTTGAAAGGTTGTCGGATGCCTGGTTTATTGTGGATCAAATCCGCCGAGGGTTAAAGGTTAGACTGCCGCATGAGGTTGATGCCAATTACAAAATGAAACAACATAATCTTAAAATGAAATATCCTGGTGAATTTTAGGCTTTGATATTAAAAATATTTTATTATGGGTGAATGGTGATAGACTTACATGCTAATTTGAATGTATTGTTAAAATATGTAGATATATATCGTAAGTACTTACCTGTTAGCAGTCTTTCAGTCCAGCAGAAGATGCAGTATAAATATAATGATAAACTATTAGAATCATCTTTTGATTGCGATGCACAAAAACAATGGGACTTAACACCATCATGTAACATCTCACTCGCGGAATCGCGAGATCGTGCTGTTGGTGCGCTTATTGGTCTTGCTGTTGGAGATGCTGTAGGGACGACGCTCGAATTTTTACCTCGTGACAAAGCACACGTCAAAGATATGACAGGTGGTGGGCCATTTCGACTTCGCGCCGGCGAATGGACGGATGATACATCCATGGCATTATGTCTTGCGGAAACGCTTCTTGAGAAAGGTGATGCTGATACTACCTGCTTCAGGAATAAGCTTTTGGCAAGGTATCAGCATGGTTATAACAGTTCAAATGGCATCTGTTTTGATATAGGAAATACAACTCGGTTTGCTTTAGAGCAATATTTAACAATTGGCCCGGGATGGAGCGGCAATACTGCGGCAGAAACTGCAGGTAATGCTTCCATTATCAGACAAGCCCCTGTCTCTATTTTTTTTAGAAAGTCATTAAGCAAAGCGTTTTATGAAGCTAAAAAACAGAGTATCGCAACACACGGTGCCGCGGAAGTAATAAATAGCACACAGTATTTAAGTTATTTGCTTGTGCATATGATTAACGGTAGCAATAAAGATTTTGTTTTTTCTCCGCACGTTATGCCGCTTCAGCCACGCGTAATGATTATCAACGCGGGTGAATATAAGCAAAAAACTCGCAATCAGATTCGTTCAAGTGGTTATGTTATAGATACGCTTGAGGCCGCGATGTGGTCGGTATGGAATACGGATAATTTCCGCGAGGCAATTCTACTGGCCGCCAATCTTGCCGATGACGCTGACAGCGTTGCGGCGACGGCGGGACAAATAGCTGGAGCATTATATGGTTATTCCGGTATTCCGCAGGAGTGGAAAAACAAACTCGTGCAGCACGAACGTATCGCCAAAATGGCAGGTGAACTGTTCGATAGAGCTCCAGAGGATAATTTCTTATAATTATATTAGTCATATGGCACGGGTATTGTACCGTGCCTCTTTCTTTGTCTGTCCCTAATGGTTTGTTAGTTAAAAGCGTCCCGGCGTGTCAAAAATTGGACAATACAGATTCTTCGAGAAGAGAACATGTGGTGACCATGGTTTGTGGATAAATAAAATTATATTGAGTTGGGTTGAATTAATGGCATCACTGATATAGTCAATCAGCGGTTTGGGCCAATATTACGCCTGATACCAAAATCTCTCGCCGCGTTAAGCTGTATCTTGTTGTTTTATGGTATTTGGTTTGGAAAAGGAGTGTGATGCGAAGTGAGATGACGACACGACAATACCTGGAGAACAACATGTATAAATGTGGTACGTTATGATTCAATGGCTTTTCTTTATTCTCTTTATGATGTGGACACTAGCGCTTATCTGGAATGGAAAAGACTTATTCAGTAAAAAACAATGGCTCCTTGCTGGGTTGATGTTCGTTCTGGTGCTAGTGGCTACGGTTGTTATTGGTTTTACGTTGAAATGGCTCGCTCAGTCAATGTCATTATTCTCCGTCGCAACGGCGAAACACTATTCGATTATCTTTTCCATGTCTTTCCTGTGCGTATGGGGACTAAAAGTTACCGTTGTGCTGCTCTGCACGATCTTTTCCGGGATTATAAGGGGGCACAAAAAATACAATGCTGAAAATTATGAAGCAATATCGTCTATAACACGCGTCGTTGCGCCTTGCTTACTTATCGTTGCTAAAAGCGTAGTTTCCCTGGGGAGCGTCCTTATGTTTTCAGGTTTATGGCTTAAATAAGCACGATTTAAAAAATATCTCAATGAACACCGAGATTAGTCCATAGTGGAATAAAGATTATGCTCAACCGAATTACCGTTCAGCTCCCGGTGGAGGGGCTTCTGTTCTGGAAACTGACGGGCCGCGAGGCGATGTCCGAATCGTTCGCGCTGACGCTGACCGTGCTCGGCACGGACGCACGCATTGACCGCAGTAAGCTGCTGGGCCAGCCGGTCACGGTGACCATCCCGACGCAGAGCCTGCTGACGTCCCGCTATATTAACGGCAAGATTACCCGCGTGGCGGTCAGCGCCGTTGAGCTGACGGGCACCCGCTATGCGGTGTACCAGCTGACGGTGGAGCCGGACCTGTGGCCGATGAAGCGCGACCGTAACCTGCGTATTTTCCAGGGTCAGACGGTGCCGCAGATTGTGAAAACCCTGCTGGGTGAGCATCAGGTCAACGTTGAGGACAAACTCACCGGCAGCTACCGGGTGTGGGACTACTGCGTGCAGTATCAGGAGTCGAGCCTGGACTTCATCAGCCGCCTGATGGAGCTGGAGGGGATTGCGTATCACTTCCGCCATGAGGCGGACAAGCACACCCTGGTGCTGACCGACGCCGCCACGCAGTACCAGCCGTTCAGCGGCTATGAGGTCATTCCCTACCACCAGACGCCGTCAGGCGGCAGTACGGATGAAGAGGGCATCAGCCAGTGGGCGTTGGAGGACAGCGTGACGCCGGGGATTTACAGCCTCGATGACTATGACTTCCGCAAGCCGAACGCGTGGCTGTTCCAGGCCCAGCAGAACCCGGCATCGCCGACGCCGGGCAGCATCGACGTGTACGACTGGCCGGGTCGCTTTGTGGACAAGGGGCACGGGGAGTTTTATGCCCGCATCCGTCAGGAGCGCTGGCAGGTGGAGCATCAGCAGATTCAGGCCACCGCGACGGCGGCGGGGATTGCGCCCGGTCACACCTTCACCTTAACCAACGCGCCGTTCTTCAGCGACAACGGGGAGTATCTGGTGACGGCGGCGGGTTACCACCTCGAAGAGAACCGCTACGCCAGCGGCGAGGGGGAAACCATACACCGGACCGATTTCACGGTCATCCCGTCGGCGGTGGTGTACCGTCCGGCGCAGACCACGGCGTGGCCGCGCACCTACGGCCCGCAGACGGCGAAAGTGGTGGGGCCGAGCGGGGAAAGTATCTGGACGGACAAATACGGCCGCGTGAAGGTGAAGTTCCACTGGGACCGTCTGGCGAAGGGCGATGACACCAGCTCCTGCTGGGTGCGCGTGTCGAGCGCGTGGGCGGGCCAGGGCTACGGCGGGGTGCAGATCCCGCGCGTGGGCGATGAGGTGGTGGTGGACTTTATCAACGGCGACCCGGACCGTCCGATCATTACCGGTCGCGTGTACAACGACGCGAGCATGCCGCCGTGGGCGCTGCCGGCTGCGGCGACGCAGATGGGCTTTATGAGCCGCACAAAAGACGGTTCCGTGGACAATGCCAACGCCCTGCAGTTTGAGGATAAAGCGGGTGCAGAGCAGGTGTGGATCCAGGCCGAGCGTAACATGGACACCAGCGTTAAAAATGATGAAACGCACAGCGTCGGCGGAGCGCGCAGCCATTACGTGAAGAAAAATGAACTGCATCGCGTGGAAGCGAATCAGACCCAGGCTGTGAAAGGTGGCACCGAGATCCTGACGGGGAAAGGCAAGCTGGATGCGGCGGTGGAGCAGTACGTTATCGCTTCCGGGACGAAGCTGCGGCTGGTCTCCGGTGAGAGCGCCATTGAACTCAACGCGAACGGCAAGATTAACCTGATCGGCAAAGAGTTTAACTTCTTTGTCGAGGGGGATGGGTATATCACTACGGGCGGTAAGCTGCATCTGAACACGTCGGGAACCAAGCCGGGCACGACGGCGCCGGGATCGGGGCATAAAGGGGATATTGATGCGGCGGTGCAGGCGAAATTTACGCCAAAAGATGAGTAAGGCCGGTGCGGTACTTATCGCATTATTAACGACGGGAATGGCTGAAGGAGACGCTCAGAAAAAGGATCTTTGGATGTTCATTTCCGGGATGAGCGCATCGCTTAAGACGTTATCCGTTACAACCCTTAGTAATGCGCCGTTATCGTTTAAGATGACCAGGCAAAATGAATATATCAATTTCTACAATGCCGACGATATCAAACTCGCTGATGGGACGAACATAACCGCAATTGAGTTACGTTTAAGCAAAGATAACGACGGCATGGCGCCTTTACTGAATTTTTCACCTTCCTCAGGTCAATGCATAACGCTTGATACCGTTAAAAAGCGCTATCCGCAGTTGAGGTTAACTGATTCTCCGCGCGGCCGTTCGGAGAACGAAGTGACCAGCTATACAGCCCGAAAAGATATGAATGGACAAAAGGTGAGCTTCAGTTTCACCGTGAAAAATCCTCACTGTCTGGGTTCAGTCGTCATTAGCGCAGACTAAGAAATACTGCACTCATGTCCTGGCGGTTTCTTCTGGATGATAATTGCAATACACATTCAATAAATGACGATTAACGTGAAAAAACACACGCCGACATTTCTTTTTTCTGCCCTGATGTTTACCTGTCTCGGCAGCAATGTGGTTTTGGCTCAGGTGATGCCTCCCGTTCTGACAAAACGGGATTTTTCTGTGCAGATCAAAGACCAGCCTGTCGCATTGGGCGACCGATGGTCTCCTGATAGTGCCGGTAAAATTGATGTGCCGTGGGAAGGCAACTTTGTCGGTGAGGTTCCTTTTGACGGAACGAACTATAAATTCTACCAGCATCAAAGGGCTGGGTTAGAAATATTCAGTTCCAATCTCTGGTGGGATAAAGCTGAACGAAGCGTTGATGATTATATCGTGTCGCAGATTACGCTGACTGCCGAAGACTTCGCAACGCCGCGGGGTGTCCATGTGGGTTCAACAACCAGAGAGCTGAACAACGCATACGGCAATGGCCTTGTTGAAAATGATTCAGGGACCCAGTGGGTTTCCTATGCGTTGGGTAAAAAAGTACTCTCTTTTGAGATGAATGGCGGCAACGTTGTGAAAATAACAATGAATTACGATAATGGTTCTTCAGAGTAAATTATGTCCAATAAACTTTTAGCATCCGCATTGTGCGCGGCTTTATTGGCTGGCGTCGTTGAAACCTCTACGGCACTTGAATTATCGCAGTACAATAAGCTCGATACGGTAAGTCGCATCGTTAATGATAGCGAAGTGACGGACATTCTCAGGAAAACGCTGGGAAATCATTACCAGGCCTTTATTGATAACTTTGATGTCTTCGGTGAACCGCATACCACTCCAGGTGGAGGATTGTTTGTTGAGGGCTGGCTAAAGGATCTCTACCAGGAAAATGCCTCAGCGCTGGTTATCAATCCTGACGGCAAAATCTTCGCGGCCTGGGTGGTTCCAGAATCAAACGTTATCCATTACCAGTCATCTGATAATAGTCAGCCGATTAATGCCGATATTCAGCAATGGGCCGCCAGGTTCAATACGATGCAGTTTGCAGCGAACAGCCAATCGAGACCTGCGTTTGACGGGGTTTGGGCAGGCGGGGTTGGCAACGACTCGACGTTAACCCTGCAGTTAGCTGAATCAGGCAACCGTATCACCGGGTCTTATTGCTATATCTCCCAGAGAGGAAACCGCATCGACTGCCCGGAAGATGATGAGCGAAATCTTAGCGGTACGATCGCGGGAAACCGTGCGAACGTTGAGTTCAACTCATCGTTTGGCGGCGCAGGCGGACGGGCTGTTCTGGAAATAAAGGGGAGTGAGATGGAATGGCGTTTAGTTACTCCTCCTCAAAAAGGAAATTATTATGCTCCGCAGCGTTATACGTTACGTAAAGCCGCTTCGGTTCAAAACGCTGAAACCAGAAAACTGGACACCGAAAGGTTCGCTATTTCTCTTATAAATAAGTGCGGTCATTTTGATAGCGAATGTGATCAGATGGTCTATCTCGGCGTGCGCAAAAGCGATAACAGTACGATCTCCTTAAGGGGAAAAACGTTGCACGACTCCGCAGGTAAAATAATCGGCTCAACCTACAAGAATGGCGAGATCGCTTATACCGTGACGTATGCACCCGTGAAATTGGTTGTCAGCAAAGGCAGCCATGTTTTAGTCGAACAATCAGGTCAATGGCGTAAATAATAAAACAGCCAGCCAAAGGGCCAACATGGATTGGCCTTTTTGTTTCTCTCAATATTAATCATCCCGAGTTAACTTATGAAATACACCCTCCAGGAAGGTTCATTTTCCCTTTTTCCTGCTGCCTGGCAGGATAACAGCATGAACATTATTCGCGATGACGAAAGCGGGCTGTCCGTGGTGGTCAGCCGCGGCGTGATTCCCGATGGCAGCGACTACGAACAAGAGTTTCACCGCCAGTGGGATGTGTTGCGTCCTCAGATGGGTGAGATCGCCCAGAGCGAATTCCGGAACGTAAACGCCGGGCCTGACGGAAAAATTAACGGGCTGGAAGTTGAGACCACGTTTGACCGTAACGGACAGCGCCTGTGGCAAAAACAGCTGGCCGTGCAGACGCCGGGCAAACCGATATTGATGATTTTTACCCTCTCGGCATTAAGAGCCTTTACCGAAGAGGACGAGGTGCGCTGGAGCGCGCTTAAGCAGAGTCTGACGCTAAACGACAACCGGAATGTGTAAGGCATGAGCGATAACAACGCGGCCCGTAAGGGCGACGAGATTATTCACTCCAGCATTTTTGCTGATATCACCAGCATTGTGGCGGAAGGTGCCGCCTATGCGGTGATCGGTTCGGCAGTGGGGCTGGCGGCTACGGCCGCCGCGCCACTCCTCGGTGCCGGAGCCGCCGCAGCGGGCGTGGCGGCGATTGGGTCCAGCTGTCTGTTAAGCGGGATTATCGGTGGCGTGCTGGCGAACGTGGCGGGGATCACCGACGATATCAGCAACGCCGCGGAAGGGTTAGGCAATGCGCTTTTCCCGCCGTCGCCTGCGGGTAAAATCACCACCGGTTCGAACAACGTACTGACCAACGCAATCCCTGCCGCGCGCGCGGCGGGCACGCTCACGCCCGCCGATACCCCGTCCCCTGAGCCGCAGTCGCCGGGCAGCTTTGCCGATTACGCGGGCATGCTGCTTTCCGCCGCCGGACAGTTTGGCAGCGAAATGTGGCAGCCGAGTGTCGCCTCTGCCGCCGCGGGAACCTCGCCGCTGGAAGAAGACAAGGTGGCGTGTGAAAAGCACTCCGGGCCGCAGTATCTTGCGGAAGGCTCCAAAAGCGTCTTCATCAATGGCCAGCCCGCGGTGCGTGCGAAAGATCGCACCACCTGCGAAGGCACCGTTTCCGACGACGTCTCCCCGAACGTGATCATCGGCGGGGACACGCTCACGATCCGCGATATCAAAAGCGGTAAAACACCGGGTCTGGCGCTGGGGATGATTGCGCTCTCCCTGCTGCGCGGGCGTCCGGGCAAGATCCTGAAAAACATGCCCTGCGCGCTGGCCGCGGCCGGCGGCGGGATGCTGGCGGATATGGCGGTCAACGCCGTGTTTGGCTCCTCGCACCCGGTCCACGCCGCCACTGGCGTGAAGGTGCTGAACGACGACGATGAGCTCGACTTCTCGCTGCCGGGGCGCTTTCCGCTTCGCTGGCAGCGTAGCTACAACAGCCTGACTACCCGCGAAGGGCTGTTCGGCCTGGGCTGGGCAACGACTTTTGACAGCTATCTGACGCTGGAAGATAACCATGCGACCTGGTTCGACGAAACCGGGCGCGAGCTGAGCTTTGAACTGCCGCCTGTCGACCGCGCGTTTTACAGCATCAGCGAAGGCATCATTATCCGCCGCAATGAGAACGGCGACGTGGCGATTGCCGACGATGACGGTGCGGTGTGGCGTCTGTACAAACCGACCCGCATGAATCCTTCTATCCTGCGTCTGGCCTCCCTTAGCGATGAATACGGCAACGCGCTGCTGACGGCGTGGGACGAGCACGGCAGGCTGATTGGTATCCATGATGAGCCGCGGGCCATCGACGTCACCCTGCGCTATGAAGATGAGCGCTTCCCGCTGCGCGTTACCGCAGCCAGCCATTTCGACGGCAACCAAACCTGGCCGCTGATGCAGTGGGGCTACGATGCGCGCGGCCAGCTGGCGAGCGCGACGGATGCCTCCGGCGTGGTGACGCGTGAATACCGTTACAACGACCACGGCCTGATGGTCTGGCACCGGATGCCGGGTGGGCTGGAGAGCGAATACCGCTGGCAAAAATTCGACCACTGGCGCGTGGTGGAAAACCGCACCAGCACCGGCGACGGCTGCCGCTTTAGCTATGATTTAGCCGCCGGGCTGACGACCGTCGAACACTACGACGGTCAGACGCGCCGCCACTACTGGAACGCGCAGAATCTGATTGTCCGCTACGTAGACGAGCGCGGTGAAAACTGGCGCTACGAGTGGGATGATAACGAGCTTCTCACGCGTCGCATCGATCCGCTCGGCAACGCCGTCACCTTCGTCTACGACGAGATGGGCAACCGGGTGCAGGAGACCGATGCCGACGGCAATACCCGCACCACCACCTGGCTGGAGCACCGCGCGCTTCCCGCGGCCATTATCGAAGCCGACGGCAGCGCCACCCGGTTCTGGTACGACGAACATCACGGGCTCAAGCGCGTGGTGAACCCGATGGGGCAGACGACGCAGCTGCGCCGGGACGCGTTCGGCCAGGTCGTGGAAGAGGTCGATGCCGCTGGCAACAGCCGCTACCAGGAGTACAACGAGGCCGGGCAGATTGTCCGTTCGACGGACTGTTCCGGGCGTATTACCCGCTATCGCTATCATCCGCTGGGCTGGCTGGTGGCTGAGACAGCCGCCGACGGTGAAGAGACGCGCTACCGCTACGACGCCGCAGGGCGTCCGGTACAGCTCGACCGCCCGGAAGGCTGGACGGAATCGCTCAAATGGAACGAACGTGGCCTGCCGGTGAAGCATGCGGGCGCCGACGGGAAAGAAAGTGAGTTCAGATACGACGAGGCGGGGCGCTTAACCGCCACCCGAAATACGCAGGGTGAAGAGGTGCGCCGCCGCTGGGACAGCCGCGGGCGTCTGATTGCCCTGGAAAACGAGAACGGCGAAGCGTATCAGTTCCGCTGGGGGCCAGACTCGCTGCTGCTGGAAGAGGTGGGGCTTGATGGCGTGGCCTCGCAGTATCGCTATGATGCCTGCGGGCGCACGATTGCGCGCACCTTTGCCGCCGGTCATCCGGAGGCTATCACCCACGCCTTCGCCTGGAGCGCGAGCGGCCAGCTGATCGCCCGCACCACGCCGGAAGGGCAGACCCGCTACCATTACACGCCGTCCGGGCTATTAAGCCGGATTGGTCTGCATCCTGCGCTTTCAGCCGACGCGTGGACCACCGAGGCAGAGCAGGAACTTGCCTTTGAGTATGACGCGCTTGGTCGCGTGACGCGCGAAGCTGGCGAGCACGGTGAGCTGGCGTGGGAGTATGACGCGCTGGGAAACCGCACCTCCGTCACGCTGCCCGATGGCCGCGAGCTGAAGCAGTTCTACTACGGCAGCGGGCATCTGCTCAGCATTGCGCTCGATAAGCTGTCGGTCTCCGACTTTACCCGCGACGAACTCCACCGGGAGACCAGCCGCACCCAGGGGCTGCTGACCACCCGCAGCGAGTACGATCGTCTTGGGCGCCTGCACCGCCGGGACGTCTTTACCGGCAATGCGCAGCGCCCGTCGCCGCGCCGCTGGTCCCGCCGCTGGGATTACGACTACCGCAATAACCTGGTGCGAGAAGAGCGGGACGATAACCCGTTCAGCTGGTACCGCTGGCAGTACGACAGCGCCGGGCGCCTGCTCGTTCAGGACGGCACGCTGCCTGGCCAGGAGCAGTGGCGCTGGGATGCAGCCGGTAACCCGCTGGAAGGTTCTGCTGAGAAGGTCACGCACAACCGCCTGACGCAGCTGAACGGCATTCGCTGGCGTTATGACATCCACGGCCGCACCGTGGAGAAGGATAACGGCCAGACGCGCTGGCACTACCGGTACGACGGCGAACACCGCCTGACGGAGGTTATCAGCCAGCCGCGGGATCGCAACAGGCCGCAGATGCAGGTCAGCTTCCGCTACGACCCGCTCGGACGCCGCATCAGCAAAACGCGCCAGCAGATGCTGGGCGGTCAGCCAACCGGCAAACCGGTGACCACCCGGTTTGTCTGGGAAGGGTTCCGCCTGCTGCAGGAACTGCACGGAGACGTACCGCTGACCTACGTCTACAGCGACCAGGACAGCTACGACCCGCTGGCGCGTATTGACGGCGTTGATGCTCCGGAGATTTTCTGGTTCCACTGCCAGCCGAACGGCACGCCGGAGCGGATGACGGATATCGAAGGGCAGGTGCGCTGGGAAGGGGTGAACGGCGCCTGGGGCAAGCTGCTGCGGGAAAGCGAGACGCAGATATCAGGATATTCTCAGAACCTGCGCATGCAGGGGCAATACCTGGACCGTGAGACAGGGCTGCACTACAATCTGTTCCGGTATTACGACCCGGACTGCGGACGGTTTACGCAGCAGGACCCGATAGGGCTGGCGGGGGGGATAAACCTTTACCAGTATGCGCCGAATGCGCTGAAATATATTGATCCTCTTGGCTTATCATCAACGACTTTCTATCATGCTGGTGATATTCGGGGCGAGATTAATCCTTCTATGGGGAGGCATGGATTAGATTTTAATCCTTCTAATCAAGGTGGTTTTTACGTAACTACTGATAAATCACAGGCTATTAAATGGGCAGAGCTGAGAGGACATCCAACTATAACGCAATTTGATATACCGAATTCAGAACTCGATAAACTAAATATAAAAGTATTTGAGTCTGCTGATAATGAATGGGCTAAATTTGTAACTCAGGGTAGAGCCAACACACTTGCACATAGTTATGATGCTGTAAGTGGACCAATGTTAGCAAACCCAGGTACTGTAAAAAAAGGAGGAAAGGCTAAGCCCATAGGTTCACAGCTTGCTATTTTCTCAAATAAAGCAGCAGCCGTGTTTGATCGTTATAAAGTAAAAAAAAGGTGTAAAGGTCAATGAATATTATCGATGGTATCCAATTCAGTAATTCTAATGAAAGTGTTATTTTTAATTACTATAGTTGGGTTGAGTTGATTAAAGCGATTATTGTTAAATATGCGAATAAAACAGAGAGTGAGGCTGAACGTATAGTATTAGCCTCTCCACTTGTTCGTATTAAGGAAAATGATTACATGTCTGTCGCTTTGCGCAGTCATGAAAGTGAGTATCATTGGGCAATGTTAATTGCTTATGGTGATCAATATTGGACAAAGGGAGTTTCTCCAGATGAACCTGACGGATACTTTGAGTGGGAAAAAGAATACAGAAAAAAAAATAATCTGGCAGAAGATAACTTTATTTTTAGTGATTAAGTTAAATAAAAAAATTTAAGAAGTAATATCTTGTCAGTTTTATTGTATGTTATGGCATTATTATGTTGAGGCATATAGTAATATCTCGTAGTGATCCCTTTTTAAGACTTAAAGCTCCGCTAAGAATTATAATGTAATCATATGCTATAAGTGGATTCGTCTCTGTAAAACCAACGGAAGATTTAATTATTACTTGCGATAAGACAAACTGAGAGGCAAAGGATGAGCACAGTTTACGAAGTTATTTTAGCCCTATATAAAACCACTCGAAGAAATCGACGAAGCGATACTTGCTCATGTGGAGTGGCTTAAAAAGGGGTACGCAGAGGGGATTTTCCTGACATCCGGTAGAGGGATCCCAAGAAACGGTAGTGTCATTCTCGCTAAATGCGAGAGTCTTGCTTCTCTTGAAGAGCTCTTACGCGAGGATCCTTTTCAGAGATTAAAGCTTGCGACTGTTGAGATCATTCCCTTTGAACCCAGTATGAAGACAGAACTCTTAGACAATGTGTTTTGACCCCGCAATAAAAAAAACACCCCAGGGCGTGGTTTTTTTCATTCAAGACGACTCAGACGTTGAACAGGAAGTTCATCACGTCGCCATCTTTAACGATGTAATCTTTATCGACGGGACATCTTTACCGGCAATGCCCAATGCCCGTCGCCGCGCCGCTGGTCCCGCCGCTGGGATTACGACTACCGTAATAACCTGGTGCGGGAAGTACGGAACGGTAACCCGTTTAACTGGTACCGCTGGCAGTACGACAGAGCCGGGCGCCTGCTCGTTAAGTACGGCATGCTGCCCGGTCAAGAGCAGTGGCGCTGGGATGCGGCTGGTAACCCGTTAGAGGGCGCTGGAGAGAAGATTGCCCATAACCGGGTCACGCAACTGAACGGTATTCGCTGGCGCTATGACATCCACGGCCGTACCGTAGAGAAGGATAACGGCCAGATCCGGCACTACCGGTACGATGGCGAACACCGCCTGACGGAAGTCATCAGCCAGCCGCGGGATCGCAACAAACCGCAGACGCAGGCCAGTTTCCGCTACGATCCGCTCGGTCGCCGCATCAGCAAAACGCGCCGCCAGATGCTGGGCGGACAGCCAACCGGTAAGCCGGTTACCACCCGGTTTGTCTGGGAAGGGTTCCGGCTGCTGCAGGAAGTGCACGGGGATGTGCCGCTGACCTACGTTTACAGCGATCAGGACAGCTACGACCCGCTGGCGCGTATTGACGGCGTTGATGCCCCGGAGATTTTCTGGTTCCACTTCCAGCCGAACGGCACGCCGGAGCGAATTCTGCTCACCATGTTATACCCGTTGAGGTGTGGAAAGAGGAGCAATCATTCTTCAATGATATTGGCATCGGAAAAGACATGAACTCTGCGTTTAATGGTATTAATTTTCCAGGTAGCGCATCAGCGATGAAACAAGATGCAGGGAAAGGTATGGATATCTTCCATAGCAGTAATCATCATAACTATAGTGACATTCTCCGTCGGCGCATTGCTCGTGTTGAGTAACGATATAATTCTGGAAGATTGGATGCTAAAGGGGCGAGGATAGCTATAAGGCGGATCCAGATTGATATGAAGAATAAAATTTGGATGGGTCATGTTCCCACAACAAAATGCAGGAGAATGAATTAATGTCCTATTATGTGATCATGAATGACTTTGAATCATCACTCATGCCAAGAAATTTACAGGGCATGGTTGATGAAAGGTTACAGATCAATGAAAACTGGGAAATAGAAGGCTCTGCATTTTCCTTCCCTTATCGAATAACAGACGATGCATGCCCAGACCGTATTTATTTGTTGTGCAATAAAAATGTTGGGGCTTTGAAATTTGACTATTATAAAAAAGACTTTGGACACTTGATGGATAAGTCTTTATTTTCAATTTTTGAAAATTATAAGCACAATGTTTTTTTTGGCCGAGATATAACACCAGTTTCGATTGGGAATGGTCAAGTTCTTCGGGATGATTTTAAATATGTATATTTTCCAGGCGGCGATGTTATAGATGAGGATAAATCTATTCTCGAAGAGGATAAGTTCGGAGATATCATACCTTTTAAAATTGAATTCAATGATGATGCGCTTGAATATGATATACTTTCGTTGAACGACACATTGTTAGGTGGTTTTATTATTGTTAAACAAGAGGTCAAGGAAGTTATAGAAAGTAAAGGATTCCGGGGGTTGAAACTTGTTCCACTGGAAAATGCTTTAGACGTTTTCTGTGAAGATTATTTCTACGAAATAGACTCAAATCGTAAAAGAAAGGGCAATAAACTACCTTAATATTGAAGGGTGTCGTGACATTATTGATTCTTTGTTTTTCTTTTTTAATGGCGCGAAGAAGTTCTTTGGATTATGAGTACATTTTTCAACTATGGATATAGTAATTTTAAGAGTAGCCAATAATGTTAACTCTTAAAGAGGAATAATGCGTATAAAAAATACTATCCAAGACTTTGTCAACAAATTCAAAATGAATGATTTAAATATGGGAGAGATAGACTATGCAGACGATGAAAATGAAACTTCTTTTCCTGTAAATTTAAATGGTGAAATTCGATTTTTTTATAGCCATTTGATTTTAAATGACCACCCAACATTTGATGGTGCATTCATTATACAGATTGTTGAGCCCCAAGAGCTTAATAAAATGTTATCAGGCTGGCGAGTTCAAAATGACACGACCTGGCGCGATGAATATATAATCTTTGCTGAACGAAATGGAGATATTCTTTTTTGTGATACCCAAAATATCACATCTCCTGTTTATGGTAGTATTCAAAAAAGAAATTTCATTATTTCCAATTCGTTAGCCGACTTTTTGGATGCTTTTTGTTCTGCCATTGAGATAGAACAAAGTAAATATGATGGTGATGCTACAGATGATGATTTTAATTTCAGAGAGGACTTTCTGAAAGATATCGATGTGATGCTTAAAACCAAACTAAAAGATGTTGAGGCGGAAGGGTTTAAGAAATTCTTTTTTGGTTAGTTTATAAGTTTTTAATAATAAAGATTCACTGTTTTAGATACCTCCTTGCTTCTAAAAGCATTCATTCTTTATGCCCCTTTTCATAGGTGAGGAGGTTTATTTTCTATTGTAAATGAATAAACACATGAAAAAATATTTACATCTCTTGTAGAAAAGGAAACGAATTTCATGATAAAAAATAAGCCGAGGCTTTAGAGCAATACCAAAAAGCATGGCAAGCCCTTCCTGAACCAAAGTCCGAATCAGAATTTGCCAACTGGATCTCTGCATGCATGTATAGCGCATATTTTGATCTTGCGGATTACGTTGAGGCAAAGAAATGGGGAGAGACGGCTTTACGGACACATGGATCGGATAAAGACACTGCACCGTTAATCGACTTGGGTATGGTCTGTTACGAGTTGAATCAATTCGATGAAGCGTATAAATATTTTAACGATGCTTATAACTACGGCAGAGAGCGTGCTTTTCAGGATAGACCTAAAAAATATCTTGAGTTCTATCTGCGTAAGAAGTCGTAAGAACAGTAATTTATTCCATTCAAAACAAACCAAACGTTAAATAAGAAGTGAAGCATTACGTCCCATTCACTATGTAATCTTCTTCTCTGGCACGCATTTTCCTGCTTCCTTCGTTCCTTGTTCACCATGTTTTCGACAGACTGTCAGTATAACAGCGACGAACTCCACCGTGAGAACTGTCGCCCCTATGACTGCTGACCACCCGCAGCGAGTACGACCGTCTCGGCCGCCTGCATCGCCTGGATGTCTTCATCGTCAACGCCCAGCGCCCGTCGCCGCGCCGCTGGTCTTGCGCTGGCAGTACGACAGCGCCGGGCGCCTTCTGGTTCAGGACGGCACGCTGCCGGGCCAGGAGCAATGGCGCTGGGATATGGCCGGTAACCCGTTAGAGGGCGTTGGAGAGAAGAATGCCCATTCCAGACCAGATCTGTTAGATGGGGAAGGCAACAAAATACTAAATACAAAAGGTTTACCGATAAAAACTCGACAATATGAATTTAGGGACTCAAATAACAAGCCTGTTTTTATCCAGGAACATAGTTTAGGGCATGATAAAGCAACCTCAGGTCATGGTGCTGAACCTCATTTCACTGTTAGGCCGTCACAAAATTTGAATACAGGTAGCGTTCCGGGTAGTCATGGTCATTATAATTTCGAGAGTTAATAAATGTGGTTTGACAACGCAATAGGGAAAGAAAAAATTAACTTCATGTTTGATGGGGAGTTAAGCATGGAATTAGTCGAGTTCGATGGTTTTACCTTCGAAAGGTTTTCTGATATTTCATGTCGATTTTTTACAAGAAAAATCCCATCTTGCTACCCAAAAAAATGGGAAGAGAGTGAATTCAATACCCTTTGTATTGTGTTGACATTTGGGGATGTAGTTGAACTTGATGTTAAAGGAATGAAGGTGGGTTTTGTTTGCTCTCCTGTAATTATTTCAACAGAAAATTATAGTAAAATATCTATAACAGATGAAAAATTAAATTTCCATTGTCAATCAAACTTTCTTACAATTGAAGGTATCACACCTTATCTGGACGAGCGTTGGGATTGACGAGAATAAAGATGTAGAGCTAATAAATGCATATATGTTTTATGCACGCCATTTGAATTTTTATTATTAATTTTTTTACGTGTGAGTTATCAACTTTTAGTAAAGTATTATCCCCACTGCAATTGTTAGTCATTTACGCTGCGAGATGACCGCGAGTTGAAGCAATCCAACTACGACAGAGGGGGGATATTCAGTATGGTCACAGCGATTACGGCTTTCCTGATTTACCGTATCGTCGAGGCATCTCTCTCTACAATGTACAATGTTTATGATCAGCGAAGTTAACCCTCCCGTGGGTATTAAAGTTACCTGTAATACGACTACCGCAATAACCTGGCACGGTAAGAGCGGGACGGTTGCCTGCTTGAAGGATCTGCAGAGAAGGTCACGTACAACCGCCTGAAGGAAGTGATCAGCCAGCCGCGGAATCGCAACAGGCCGCAGACGCAGGTCAGTATCCGCTACGACCCGCTCGGACGCTGCATTAGCAAAACGCGCCAGCAGAGGCTGGGCGGACAGCAAATCGGCAAGCCCCTCACTACCCGGTTTTTCTGGGAAGGGTTCCGCCTGCTGCATGAGCTGCATGGAGACGTGCCGGTGATTTACGTCTAAAGCGACCATGACAGCTACGACCCGCTGGCGCGTATTGACGGCGTTGATGTCCCGGAGATCTTCTGGTTCCACTGCCAGCCCAACGGCACGCCGGAGGGGATGACGGATATCGAAGGGCAGCTGCGCTGGGATGCGGCTGGTAACCCGTTAGAGGTCGCTGGAGAGAAGATTGCCCATAACCGGGTCACGCAACTGAACGGTATTCGCTGGCGCTATGACATCCACGGCCGTACCGTGGAGAAGGATAACGGCCAGATCCGGCACTACCAGTACGATGGCGAACACCGCCTGGGGCAAGCTGCTCCGGGAGAGCGAGATGCAGGGATCAGGATATTCCCAGAACGAGCGGATGCAGGGGCAACACCTGCATTGTGAGAGAGTTGCACGACAATCTGTTCAGGTATTACGACCTGGACTGCGGACGGTTTACGCATCAGGACCCGATAGGGCTGGCGGGGGGATAAATCTTAACCAGTATGCGCCGAATGCGCTGGGGGAATCCTATAGGTTTAACCGCTTGCAAAAATGGAAGCCCTAAACGGTCAGTGAGAAACATGTCATTTGCTGACTGGATTAAAAGAAAGGCAAAAGGTGGGAATAATACCCATGTGTATTTAGGATTTAGAATCACTGAAGAACCGCTAAATCGCGGTCATGCACGGAGCATAGAATAAGCAGTTATTCACAATAATTCCCATTTTGAATATTCTATCAATAGGCATAAGTCCTACAAGAAAGTTATACTCGGATGCTGTTTTGTGGGGTGGGAACTGGCTTAAAAACAATGGGGTTAATGTAAAATGGCCGACAGACTTACAGTAGTGTCAGGAAATGAAAAGCAAAAAAAGTGGCCAAAAGAAGGCGATGTTTTTTACTTTCAGTTAAATGATGTTCGATTAGGCTATGGTATGGTCGCCCTGGGTAAAATAGATGTTGGCCCATTCAAGAATGCTATAGTTATATATATATATGACTATTTTACATCTTCGCTTCAAGAAGATGCTGTATTGGCAAAAGATAATTTGCTATTGCCACCAATTATTACTGATAATTCATGTTGGAAAAACGGTTATTTAGTAACGTTTAAAACTATCGAAACGAGCGAAGTGGATATTTTACCACAGCATTATTTTAAAAATCCTGTCAGAAATAAAACATATGATCAGCATGGAGTGCCAATTGAATCGCCGACTGAGAATATACCAGTCGGTGAAGAGTCGATTCAATTCTGTAAAAGCATTATAAAATCTATAGAAAGCTTTGTTAACTAATAGGCTAGTCCGGGAAGGTATTTCTGGCCTTTGCTAACGCAATGAGAAAAATCATAAGCATACAAACAGATACTACCACTTTAGTTATTTATGATTTGATGTCATTAAAGCATAGAATTAATGAAGACGTAGATTGGTGGAGTCTTCCAGAAGATGAAGTAGAAGAGGTAAATAAAGGGAATGTATTATTTCTCAATCTTGGGGATGATGGCGCCTATAAAGTCAATATTAAAAAAATTTACCTAAAAACATGTTTAGAATGAGTGACGGAAAACACTTCCAGGAAGCGAACAGACAATTATATTATAAAATGAATAATGACCCATCATATAGAGCTTCCCTTGAGGAAAAATTCCCGGGAATATTTGAAAAGGTTTCGACAGGTAAGCGTGGCGCGTTCCTAAGAACAGCTCCAACAGGTTCTAGTTGGGAAACAACTTGGCATCATCATGAGCGAGTTGGTGGGTTGTTACAATTGGTTAATGGGCCAGATCATAACTCTAAGCATCTGGATTATCACCCGAAAGTATATGGTGGAAGAAAAACTTGGGGAGGGTGGTTCTCGATGCAGATAATTGTGAGGGTATAATGAATACATATACATCTATAGATGAATTAATAGCAAGTCTTTCTCAGTTAGAGCCTGGTGAATGGATTTATACTAATATAAACACATGGGAAGCACGGCCTGAAGGTACTCACTTCTTTTATATTCCTTGGGATTATATCCAAAGTTTGGAGAATGACGAAATATATCTTGATGAAGAGGATCTGGAAATGCCCTTAGCAGTAGAAACTTTTTCTTTGAAAGGATGGATGTTAGTCAGTTCTTTGAACTATATTGTGAAGAATAAAAATAGTGGAGGTCATGGGAATAAATGGTTTATCGATGAAGTAAATTATTATAGGGAAAATGACATATATAGAACATGATTTTAATAATGATGAGCAGTTCGCTTAATTAAGCAACCAATTCGAAATGCCTTGACAAAAGCCCACGCTCTGTCGTTTCTGGAATGCGGGGCGGAAAAGCTCCAGTAGCGCATGATACACAGTGGAGCGGGAAAAATAGATCTTATGTCATACACCAGAGAACCCCTATCCAACATGGAGGCGGGATTGATAATCAAGTAATCGTTACAACAAGATATCACCTTGACATTTAAGATCGTGCTTATCATTTTTGAGGTATAATATGCAAAGACAAGTGCTTATCGAGCTAATAAGGAAAATCCAACACAGCGAAGGGACAGAAGAAGAAGCTGATAATGACATCGACCTCCTTTGTAGAAGTGTCGCAGATCCTCAGGCAGCTAATTATATTTATTATGAAGAACTTAGCGCAGAAGAAATTGCGGATAAAATTATAAGTTATAAACCACTTCAATTATAAGTAGTATTGGGGGGCGTAATGAGTCCCCCATATTGAAAAAAACTATCCCAAAGCTTGGTTTTTTTTCATTCAAAACAAATCAAACGTTAAACAATAAGTTCATTACGTCGCCATCTTTAACGATGTTATCTTTATCGATGGGACAACTTTACCGGCAATGCCCAGCGCCCGTCGCCGCGCCGCTGGTCTCGCCGCTTGGAGTACGATTATCGTAATAACCTGGTGCGGGAAGTACGGGACGATAACCCGTTTAACTGGTATCGCTGGCAGTACGACAGCGCCGGTCGCCTGCTCGTTAAGGACGGCACGCTGCCCGGTCAGGAGCAGTGGCGCTGGGATGCGGCTGGTAATCCGTTAGAGGGCGCTGGAGAGAAGATTGCCCATAACCGGGTCACGCAACTGAACGGTATTCGCTCGCGCTATGACATCCACGGCCGTACCGTAGAGAAGGATAACGGCCAGATCCGCTGGCACTACCGGTACGACGGCGAACACCGCCTGACGGAGGTTATCAGCCAGCCGCGGGATCGCAACAGGTCGCAGATGCAGGTCAGCTTCCGCTACGACCCGCTCGGACCACGCATCAGCAAAATACGACGCCAAATGCAAGGCGGACAGCTAACCGGCAAGCCGGTTTGTCTGGGAAGGGTTCCGTCTGCTGCAGGAGCTGCACGGAGATGTGCCTCTGACCTATGTCTACAGCGACCAGGACAGCTACGACCCGCTGGCGCGAATTGACGGCGTGGAAGCGCCGGAGATCTTCTGGTTCCACTGCCAGTCCAACGGCACGCCAGAGCGGATGACGGATATCGAAGGGCAGGTGCGCTGGGAAGGGGTGAACAGCGCCTGGGGCAAGCTGTTGCGGGAAAGCGAGACGCAGGGATCAGGATATTCCCAGAACCTGCGGATGCAGGGTCAACACCTGCATTGTGAGATGGTTGCACGACAATCTGTTCCGGTATTACGACCCGGACTGCGGACGGTTTGCGCAGAAGGACCCGATAGGGCTGGCGGGGGAGAAAAATCTTTACCTGTATGGTGCAAATAGTCTTACGCGAATAGACCTTCTGGGATTAAAACAAGAGGAAGTTATACGCTATACGAGTAAAGATGAAGCGATTGCATCAGCTTCTGAGCGCGGTGGTAAAGGTGGATTGGTCCCAAATAATCGAGGTGATAAAGCCATATGGGTTAATCATGATAGCCGACCAGGATTTAACCCTGGTTAAAAATATCCTTCCTCGTTTTAATGATAAAATCACTTCATTCCAGATTGAAAAGAAAGATGCTAAAGGTAATTGGAAGAAATGTGGTAAGAGGATTACGTAATGATTTTTGAAATGTTTATACATAAAATTGAACACTTCACTAATGCGAGAGCAGAGATTGAAAGTTTTGGAAAATATATCTATTTTCAGGATGAACCGGACCTTTTCCCCGTTTGTTTTAAAAAAGTAAATGGGAAGCATGTAGAGTTGAGTCGTTGGCAAACTTGCTTTCCTAAAGTTATGTTTCAGCGTGCGTTAAACAAGTTAGGCCTAAGTGAAGATGGTAAGTATGCATTTGAAGTTTTCCTTTCTCGATTAGGTTATCTTTTTCAAATAGATAACCGACAGCGTATAGATAAAGATATCTTTATCTTGTTTTATATCTATCAACTATTTTCTTTAAAAGATAACGAAGAAGATTACGCTATAAAAGCAAAAAGCTTTTTTTTAAGATTTTTGTGTTTTGAAATGGGCATGGATGATGACTCTTATAATTTGCTATGCATTACTAAAGATGGGATTTGTATAAATACTTCTCAGCATGGTAATGTCTCAATATTGTCTTTGCTTGAGCAATTTTATGTACAATTTAAAAAAAAGAAAAACTTTGAAGATATTAAGTCTATAAAACATTATCAATCATCAGTGTTGAATTTTTTGTTTGTTGCGAACAACGATAGAAATCACCTGTCTTTTAATGATAAAAACTGCTACCTTTGCGATCCTGATAGTTTTATTAATACTTATGAGAAATCTAAAAAAACAATTTATAGAGCCTTGGAACAGTGTTTTGACAAGTATCAATCCACGAAGAATTTACTAATATCAAATTTCATTCTAATGAATTATTCGTATTATATTGTTAGAAATAATTTGACAGATCTAAAAAGTTTAAGAAGACATGTTTCTTCAGATATGTTTAGACAAATAATTTCCTCTATAGTGTACAGAGGTTTTTTTGTGAATGAAGACGAGATATTTAAGGTGGTTGGCAATGAATATGACATCAGCCTTGAAAAAATGAAGCTCGAATGCGTTTTAATTTAATATATTCGATTTAAGGCATTAATGTTAGATCACTGTCGGGGGCATTAGGTTTGGATTTTCAAACCGCTGTAGAGCACTCGATTCTTAAAGGCAAAACTATGGCAGGACAATAGATTTACGGTTTGCTCGTTGTAAGTTGAAAACTTGGTATCTCTCATACCGTACCTTGGCGGATGCCTCTATTAATCATGCGGATTATTTTCTTAACCAGAGGATACTTTATTGGAAAAAATAATTTGTTATTTCCGCCAAGTATTACGGATAATTCATGTGGTAAAAGGGTCATATTGTAACTTTTAAAAATATCTACATGAGCGAGGCAAATATCTTCTCCTTTAAAGTCCCTAAGCGGATGGCGGATTTAAAAGAAGGAAGTGTAATACCTCTGGTTGGTTATCGTACTAATCCGTTACATCAAGGGAGATTAACTCCTAAGCGTGTGGAGCCGACAACGCCAGTTAGATCGTATGAATTACCATCAATATGGGCTGAATGGCTTGAAGAAGTAGCGATTCCAGTCTCGGGGAGTGTAAAATAGGTTATAATATGAATATTAATAAAGATGAAGAACTCCTTGTGATAATAAAGAACGAAGGAAGATTTTATTGGTTCGTGGCCTTTAAAGAAATGTGGGTTTTAGACAGAGCAAAATGGGTAGAAGATTTTGTGAGAAGTGGGATGGAAATAAACCTACAGGATATCCATAAGGAAAGATATAACATACCAGTTGTAAATGAAGAAAACGCAAAGATATTCATTGATGGTTTAATTAAAGATGCTTATTTATATAATAAGGATGATATAGCTGAGGAGTTTTATAATAGGTTTTCGCAAAAAACCACCTGGTGGGATATATATGATCAAATGCCAGATTTGTTTATAGACTTTGATAATAAAAGACTATATTCCCAATATGTCGAAAGTATGCATTATCACAAATATGTTCCTGATGATTGGCAAGGTGAACTTGTAGATTTCTGCAGTGATGGATCGTTACCTCAAGATGAAATGTTATGGATAAAAAATGAGACCGATCATAGGAGCATTGTAATCTCTAAAGGGTAAAAATATATTTCCGACATACCACTTTTTTGAGTGTGCAATGGTAGATGCATCATGTTAATCTTTAACCATTGCGCTGAATTGTGAAGAAGATGGAATTTACTATAATTTAATTCTTGTTCCGAATGGATGGGTGTAAATGATTGATTTTTATGCTGATATTTTATCAGGGAGAGCGCTAGGTAACTTGTTTTTGGGTGAAAATATAAGTAAATATACGAATGAGTTATATACCGATTTTAAGGTAAATTACTTTGATTATTTTTTGCCTGATGATGAGAAAAGGCTTGCATATATTGTAGATGACACTATCACAATCGCTACCATTGAAGATGGAACGATCATTTCGATTGGTTGTAATGTAAGCTACAAGGGGAGGTATAATAACATATTACAAACAGGTCAAACGATGAGGCAAATAATCGACTTGACTAATAAACAACGCATTTTTAATGGTTTCATTATTATAAATGACGACTTTGGTTTTTCATTTGAGTTGCCAGCGCCTTATGATGAAATCGCAGATAGCATTGCACATGTTCCACTGGATCTCGTTCTTAATGAAATCCGTGTAGCTGATTACTCTGACTGGAATCCTCAAAAAATATAACGCTGAAATGTGAGTTGGGATTGATACTACAGATTATAACTTGACATAATAGTGTTTTTAATTATTTCATAAAAGATTAAGTATTGAAAATTATGCATGCAATAATACATGTCCAAACAAATACAGCAACAATTGTGATTTATGATTTAATGTCACTAAAACATAGACTTAACGATGATGTAGATTGGTGGAGCCTTCCAGAAGATGAAGTCGAAGAAATAAATAAAGGTAATGTGTTATTTCTCAATCTTGGAGATGATGGAACCTATAAAGTCCATATTAAAAGAGATGTTGATGAAAGTACCGGGTCGCTATTTTTAAACGTACCTTCTGGAAAGGTTTTCATTGGGGCGGGAGAAGATGTCACTGGCGGAGATCTTGAGCCTGACGACTCAGATGCCATTTCAGGTGAGTTTATTACTTTCGAACCTGGTAGTTACGAAGTTAAATATAAAAAGCAAGATTCAAATATTCTAATTTCCTTTGCAAAAACAACGACTACTGAAAACTCATTAGAAGAGGGAGTTTATCTTTGAATGAAAAAATAGAATAATACAAGTAGTTCATCACATAGTCATTTTTAACAATTTTCTTTTTCCTTCTGAACGCACCTTGCTTGCTTTTTTGCACTTTGCTTACTCTTAACCTCCATAATCGGTCATTATACTCGTGATGAATAACCCCAACCTCAGGATAGCCCCCGTAGTTGCTGACCACCCGCAGCGAGTACGACCTCCTCGGGCTTCTGCATCGCCGGGATGTTTTACCCGCCAACGAGTCGCCAGGTGCTGGGCGGACAGCCCGCCGGTAAGCTGGTGACCACCTGGTTTGTCCGGGAAGGGTTCAGCCTGCTGAAGGAACTGCATGGAGACGTGCCGCTGACCTACGTCTACACTGATTTGAGAGATATAGTTTTGCGAGGTAACACAGGACTTGATGCTCATCAAGCGGGGCAAAAAGCTACTATGAAAGATTTTGTAGAAGGTTATGATCCTAAAACTGGCCCGTCAATTTTAGTACCTTAAGAAAGCCATACTATATCAAAAGATGGTGTCGGTATTGTTTCACGAAGAAAATTAATCCTTCAACTGGCTAACCATTTGCTAATGCGAGGGAACTGCTTGCTAGAGACATCTTAGAATTAAGGCGAGTTTATCAAGACATTGCAAACAGCGTTCTTCAGGAATTAATCGCAAAAAATAAAGCAATGTATCCTGAAATGAGAAAATCAAAACCTAAAGGTAAAAGTAATTGTAGGAGATAATGTGAATAAAGATGAGTTAGTTGTGAGATCATTACTTGCCGAGCTTTTAGGCGATACGCTAAATTATTATATTGATAATCTATCTGATTTATCCAAGTCAAATGGTGATGAAGATCCTTATTCGCGGGCAAGAAGTGTAATTCATAAACTATCCCCAGAAGAACAGGAGAAAATTTTCAATTTCCTTAGGTTGGTCATTGTAGATACAACTTTTACTGTTCTCGGAACAATCGATGGTTCACGTTTCCCTCCAAATATTGATGGGGATTTTAAACTTGAATATGACGGCGATGAAGTACAAGGCTCCTTACAAGATGAATTAATTTCATGATCTGAAGAGCTTGGTGTTTATAAATAAAGATTCTATCAATCTTTAACCATTGCACTGAATATATAGAGCATTGATAAGAAAAATTGGGTTTTTATTCCATTTTTTATTATGCAATTAATGACTGGTTAGTTTCAGGAAAGAAACAATAATTGCCCTTATTAATAATTACAACTAATTCATCAATAAATGTGAACCTAATGGAGATAATATTTATCCTAATATAGGATTTATTCATTTATAGGTAAGCCGATATGGAAAAGCAAGATTTAATTGATCAGTTAAATGAAGTTGAAAAGATTATACACACGTCTTTACCTTCTGAATATAAG
Organism: Enterobacter sp. PL1; assembly: GCF_945957325.1. NCBI lineage: Bacteria > Pseudomonadati > Pseudomonadota > Gammaproteobacteria > Enterobacterales > Enterobacteriaceae > Enterobacter > Enterobacter sp. PL1. Next base: position 20,260 of record NZ_CAMFKT010000005.1, on the reverse strand, counting down.
CGCTTTATGATTGAGAACGTCAAAGATAGCTACTCTTATGAAATTCAACGAGCAAATGGTGGACAGCTTTATGTTTTCAATTGTTTTGACTTGCTTGAAAGAAATAATACATACACAATTCAATCGGTGGAGCCTGACGTTTTATTGATTGGTCAAGATGGTGATTTGGGATACTTTTTGAATTTGCGTAAAGGTACTGATGAGATTTATTCTTTAGATCTTGGAGCGTTAGGAAGTCTGGACATGGATAAAGAAAGTAATAGCATATTTAGGCTATAATGTTTGATTTATTAATCATCTAGTTCAGAACATTGAAAAATTCACGTCAAATCGTTAATTTGTTCAAAACAAATCATATATTGAAAAGTAGTTTATCACATCGCATTTTTTAATGATATAATCTTCCCCTTCCACACCCAGCGCTGCGCCGCTGGTCCCTCTGCCTGGATTACGATTGCCGCAATAACCTGGTGTGGGAAGAGCGGGACGATAACCCTTCACGATGAAAAGAATATTATCTATGGAGGACGTGGGGAAGCTCCCGCTCGTTTGAATAGCCATGCGAATACACCGGGTAAATCACATTTGCAACAGTTGATTATATTAGATAATAATTTGACCAAAGCGGAAATTAAATTCCTGGTACAAAGGATTATGGTTCTTAATGGTGGAGCTAAGTCATTGATCTCCTTAAAAAATCTCATAAATAAAATCAGATCATTTAGTCCTTATAACCTAAATGCTAGCACATATGATATTGCGGGTCATAACAGTAATTGGGGTGGAAAAGTATTGAAAGATGCGTTATCAATTCTGAAAGGTAATAGCTTATGAAAGTAAAATACAAAGAGGGTGACATCTTTGTCATTCCGATGAGTAATGGGAAATTTGCGATTTGCCAGATTGTATTTGCTCCAAAAGAAAAGTTTAAGCAAGCAATAGGTTTCTGCATTTTATCAATACAGAATACGGAGGAGCTTGAAGATAACAGTTTACTGAGACCTTTATCTTTTGAAAAGTTTGGCAAAGAGATGAAGGTTGTTTTCACTGGCAATCAGAATATTAGCAAAGGCATTTGGAAAATTATTGGCCACGCTAATCTTACTGAAGAAAAAAAAGAATTAAAAATATTTAATCATGCTGGCGGCTTATATGATGGGGAGGACGAGATCAGGCGTTTACCTGTTGCTGAATATCCAAATTACACAACAATGGGGGTTTCAGGCTTTGAGCTTGTCGACAATGTTCTGATAAATATTTGATCATCAGGGGAGGCGGGCTTCCTAAGCTAATTTTCATACAGCAACAGCTCATAAACACCTTAAATAAATTCGCGATTTTTTTGATCATCTGGCCAAATAATATATGAATCATTTCAGTAACTGTGAAAAAAAGATTGGACGTGCAGATATTGCTAAAAATGAAGAAGAATTATCTATTATTCTTCCTGATGATTTCATTTCACATTATCTGCAATTTAATGGTGGCACTCCTGAGAAAAGTTGGTGGGCCGATGATGAAGATTTTGAACCAGTAGAGGTGGCTGGGTTTAAACCGTTTATTTATAATAGTCAGACAAATGATGACCCTAGATCTTTAATTGATGGTTGCTATGTCAGTATGTTGGATAGGCAAGTGATCCCAAAAAACCTTTTTCCCTTCGCAAATGATTGGGGAGGGAATTTCTTCTGTCTGGATTTAGATAATTACTCAATTGTATACTTTGCTACAGATTCTTTTGATGAGTATTTGACTATGCAAGAGAATCACATAAAACTTCAAAGATATCTGACAAATTCATTTTCCATCTTTGTTAATGGATTGGTAACAGAAGAAGATCTTTCATAAGAAGCCATTGAATGTTAGCAATATATTCACTACAATTAATAAGGGTAAATGTATATTGAATAAGATGCCAGATAATTCAATTGTTGTTATTGATGTGGCTGGGACTAGTATAAAAATACGTGTTTTGGGAAGTGGTTTAATTAAAAAAATGCAGGCGATAGGTTTTTCATTAAAAGATGAGTTTATGGTTATACCTGTAATTGACGAACAGAATAAACAAAGAATAATAAGACTGTTAGTTGACGAAGGTGCTCTTTTTTTATTTGGACCTGGTTGGTATCCATCTGAAGTAATAGAGTATTATAAAGAACAAAACATCAAATTTGGTAAATATAAAATTATTTACTGGAGTAATAGAAATACATACCATATAGAGGAAAGATAATTCCTCATAAAATAAATCCTGGAGAGCACTAATCAACCATTTTGATAATCTTCAAAGTACAGGGAGAAAAAATACTTTTGTTTTACCGGCTGAAGGCGTTTTTTTACTTAAAATTGAAAAAGTCAAAGGAAGTAAATGTTGTCTGTAGCTTCACAGTTCATACCCTGAATACGACCAGGGTAGTGTTCAACAGCTGCATGCTGAAAATAGAGTTATTAATTACGACAAGATTGATATTTTCTCAGAGGAACTATGATAAATTTGCAATCTTATTATGAAGCATTGGATTTTCTGGAATTATTTTTTCAAAAATATATTCTTGATTATAATTGCCTCCAGGATATGCAATCTATTTTAGAGGGTTGTCGAAAAGAAAAAACGGTTTCTATTCGATCTATAGACTCATGCTTTATGGTATATAGACGAAAGACTCAAGATTATAGAGTCCTTGCTCATGAGGAACAGGAGATATGGAGGCAGTTGTTCAATATATGGCAATAAATTTTTATAAGCAAAACTGGCAAGAGATGACGGATATCAAAGAGCAGTAACTGTGGTGCAGGGTGTAATATTGGTAACGTTTTTATCAGAGCAGTCAGGTGTAACGAGAATAAAAATTGAGGTAAGGTAATGAACAATAAAAACATACAAATAGTTAATCTACTGATTTCGCATAGTCAAATATTGTTACGATCCCGAGACTATGATGAGAAACTGAGTCAGTGGGGGAAAGGAAATATTTCACAAGGTGCTGTACTTCATAAGGATTATGTAATATTTGATCCATTGCCAGATGATGCATTTGTTGCAAACGTGAATATTAAAGTAGAACAATCTTTCAATTTAGATGAGAATTCTCAGCGCTGCATCGTTGTGCCATTTTTTGTTACGGAACAACATAAATTACAAGTAGCTTCAGCAACTGAAAAATTTGATTTAAGCTTAGGATTAAATGATAAAACTTATTCACTATTTTATGAAGTTTGTGAAGGAGATGAAATTTATTATAATTTCACGCTCGTACCGACAAAAGAAACTGTTGCAGCTAAGTTTTTGCTAGACGATCCCTAGAGTGGAATAAAAAATCATCCTCTTAAAGAAGGTGTTTTTTAAATTTAAAGCTAACCAAAGATGATTAATTTATAAAGAATCAGACGTAAAGAAGGCGATCATTATGTCGCCATCTTTAACGATGCAATTTTTCCCTTCCGCACGCAGGGCTGTTGAGCGCACGCGATGAATTCTACCGTCTCGATCGCTCATTGCCGCGTATTGACGACGATGATGCACCGGCAGGGTTGCACGACAATGAGTTTCGGTATTTTTTGAACTGGCCGATTACTCTGAGGTACAGAAATGAAGAGAGACGACAGCGCGGTCGCGTGGATCAGATATAGACACTGCACTTTCAATAGACTCCTTTACAAGGTGATTCGTGGTCGTGGGAGTCTTCTTTTGACGAATGAAGGAACATGAAATCATTCTGAAAGCACTTCTAAGAGGCTACGTTGAGGCGAATTTACCATGATAAATGATGATGACCTTATTGAGTATGCGCGAGAAAAAATACCGGATGAATATAGTTCTTCTTTAAATAAAAAGAATAATCTTCAATGTGCATCATTTATAAACAATACTCAAGATGAGTTGCGAATAATGAAAGCGCATAAAAATAATACAAAACTTACAGGGGTGAAGGTAGAAGGTCTTGATGAATTAATTATTGCTCTTGAAAACTATGATGAAGAAACTGTCTTAGTAATTAATATCCGAACTAAGTCATTTTCCTTTAAAATTTATTCAGATAAAAACAATACTCTACTGGGTGTAATAATCCTTAAATTAAAAAAGAAAACCAACGAAGAAATTCGATTTGGGCGAGATGTTCTTGGCATTACGACTCCTCCTCCTGACATAGAAAATGATTAATTTTTATTGCTTAAACTGGTGTACAAACCAACCAGAATCTCCATGCGTAGCGTTCCAGTATCAATTGACGCTTGCATACATGACTCCTTTGTTAAATGGAAACACTGTTTTAGGCGCAACCAAAAATTGGATGTGCTAAAATAAATCTGAATAAGAGCTCAGAGAAGCCTGTCATGAATTACGATTCTTATAACGAAGTACCCGATTACCTCATTTTTTTTCAAAGAAAGAGTGAATTCATCAATTTATTTAGAAAAAATAATGACTTTGATTGAAGGATCTCGCTCTGAAAAAACAGTGATGATAAGAGCTATTTATGAAACATACATGCAGTATGTAAAACAAAATAAAGATGGCATAAAAGTTATCGCTGGGGAAAAAGAAATGTGGATTGACTTATTACACCATTGGCAATAAGACTTTATTGCTATATGGATATTATTGTAAATGTTATAACAAATGTGATTTTATACGGAAAATTATCGTTATATGGTTGTTATCATGTTAAGTCGACTATATCATTAAGATCTTGTTAGACAGTCAAAAGTAATGCAGGGGAGCATGATTGAATTCAATTTAAATCCGATTGCCGGTGATCTGACATTTGATGATCTTCCTTTGGGAATTGATACTGAAGAAGGCTTTTGTAAGAGTGGTTTATACCACGAATTAATCAAGCGAAAAGCTGTAAATAAAACCATGCCGAATCACTACCTTGTTGACTCAGTAGCGTTTTTCGACAAAGAATTTCAAGTTACTATACGCCCGGTGTGCTATGGTTTTCCTTTTATGCTTCATCTTGTTGATAAAAACAGTCAGTATTATAACGCATTAAATGACTGGAATGCGCGAGCTAATATTCACATGCTAAATGAATCAGTGAAAAGCTTATCTGATTGGCTAAGAGAATCACTCAATCTGGACACGCCTGATACCACGGAAACAGACATGATTAGGTGGCGCTTTGAATGGGGGCGGATTTCTGTCTCATATGAGATAAAATCATTTAATCACGGGATATATTTAACCTGGAATATAATGTAGTCACTTCCAGACAAGGTGGTTTAGATATGTTAGAAATGAATTTTGATATTAATAGTGGCTTTGTGGCTATTAACAATTGCCCCCTCGAGTTAAAGGATGTTGAGACTTTTAAAAACTCCGAATTTTACATGTTATTCTCTCCGTTGAATACAATAGGCTCTTATTATTTCTCTATTGATAATATCGATTGGAAAGATCAAACTTTCATATTAGAACTGAGGCCTTCTGTGTTTTCTTTTTCTCCTTCCATATTCTTTACCAGTAAGAATGGGGATTTTTATAAAACTTTATGGAATTGGGATAAAAGAGCCAATTTGCGTAATTTATCTGAAGAAGAACAGCGCTTGACAGCTTGGGTAGAGAGTGAAATAACTTCGCGCCCTAAGCTTAAAATTAGTACGCCTCCATACGGAACTCAGTGGCATCATGAGTGGGGAAGCATTATTGTACAGTCTAATGAAAAAAGCTTCGACTGTGGAATTTATATCGAATGGAATGTTTGACTGAATGACATTATAGATTAATAAAATCCCTCATTCGGTTCTCATCTTATTTATTAATAAAATTAAAAGGTTATAGAAAATGAAAATAACTAATCGACTGAAAAAGAAGGTACTAGTCCTGGATGGCATAGATAATGACTTTTTAGATTCTGGCGCAGAAATAGCATGCCCTGAATGCGAGGGAGTAATAATCTATTCTATCGTAAACTCATATGAATTTGACTCGCTCTCTGAAGAGGCGAAAGACTTTTTGGTTAAGAAAATGCGAGGTGTGAAGTTTGTTAGTGAACATAAGAAGTATATCTACGATGAAAGCCAATTATATGTTTCGAAAAATACATGTTCAAAGTGTGTAAAGGAATTTTCTACTGTATTAACGTATAAAGAAGTGCAACCAGCCCGATACCGGGTATATCTTGTGGGGCTTTTTGAAGGTGATATGAAACAGATCAAGCTTTAAAAGTTGAGGTTTACCGATGATTGAAAATCTCATTTGTATTAAAGAAAATGACCTGCTTCAGTGGGCGTGTGGTGAACGTAACATAATGGTTAGTATGCCATTTTTAGACTCTGCAATGGTCGACTCAACACGCCAGTTAGTCTTTGCGTTAAGCCAACCAAAGCCATTACCAACCGTTTTGACCATCTTCAATGCTCAGGGCGAAAAATTATTTTGGTCTGCACCTCCTGAAGGCTCTATTTTCTATTACTTAACTTTCAACCAGTCAAAGGAAGTGATTGTGGCCTGTAGCTATGTGGTAAAGCAAAACGGCTGGCATGACTGGTTCTATTCGTGGAATATGAAGAATAACGCGTTGTCTCGATCGGGCCCTGCATATTAAGATCAAATGTGCCCAAAATGATAACGATACCCGATGGCAACAGAGGAACTGCATAAGCAATTCCAACAAACGGCTAAAAACACAGCTGAGAGGCAAAGGATGAGCACGGTTTATATTGTCATTTTAACCTATATCAAACCACTCGAAGAGATTGACGCAGCAATACCTGCGCATGTCGAGTGGCTAAAAAAAGGGTATGCAGAGGGAATTTTCCTCGCATCCGGAAGACGGGTGCCGAGAATCGGTGGGGTCATTCTCGCGAAATGTGAGAGTCTTGCCTCTCTTGAAGAGCGATTACGCGAGGATCCTTTTCAGAGGTTAAAGCTCGCGACGGCTGAAATCATTCCTTTTGAACCCAGCATGAAAACAGAACTCTTAGACAATGTGTTTTGACCCCGCAATAAAAAAACCACGCCAGGGCGTGGTTTTTTTTCATTCAAGACGACTCAGACGTTGAACAGGAAGTTCATCACATCGCCATCTTTAACAATGTATTCTTTCCCTTCTGCACGCATCTTGCCGGCTTCTTTCGCGCCTTGCTCACCCTTGTAGGTGATGAAATCTTCAAACGCGATGGTCTGCGCACGAATAAAGCCTTTCTCGAAGTCGGTGTGGATTTTACCCGCAGCCTGAGGCGCAGTTGCACCCACAGGGATGGTCCAGGCACGCACTTCTTTCACGCCAGCGGTGAAGTAGGTTTGCAGGTTGAGCAGGGCATAACCAGCACGGATAACGCGATTCAGCCCAGGCTCTTCCAGGCCCAGTTCTGCCATAAATTCGTCACGCTCTTCGTCATCCAGTTCGGCGATATCGGCTTCTACTGCGGCACAAACCGGAACCACGACAGAACCTTCTTTCTCGGCGATAGCACGCACCTGATCGAGGTACGGGTTATTTTCAAAACCGTCCTCGTTCACGTTGGCAATGTACATGGTTGGCTTCAGCGTCAGGAAGCTCAGGTAGCGGATAAGCTCTTTCTCGTCTTTGCTCAGATCCAGAGAACGCAGCATGCCCGCGTTTTCCAGCTGTGGCAGACATTTTTCCAGCACCGCCAACTCGGCTTTGGCATCTTTATCGCCACCTTTGGCTTTCTTGGAGATACGGTGGATCGCACGCTCGCAGGTATCAAGATCCGACAGCGCCAGCTCGGTGTTGATGACATCAATATCTTCAGCCGGGTTTACTTTACCCGCTACGTGAATGATGTTGTCGTTCTCGAAGCAGCGCACAACGTGGCCGATCGCTTCAGTTTCACGAATGTTGGTCAGGAACTGGTTACCCAGACCTTCGCCTTTGGATGCGCCTTTTACCAGGCCCGCGATGTCCACGAATTCCATGGTGGTTGGCAGAATGCGCTGCGGCTTCACGATTTCCGCGAGCTGGTCCAGACGCGGATCAGGCATTGGCACAACGCCGGTGTTCGGTTCGATGGTACAGAACGGGAAGTTCGCCGCTTCGATACCCGCTTTTGTAAGCGCGTTAAACAGGGTGGATTTGCCCACGTTTGGCAGACCGACGATACCGCATTTGAATCCCATTTCTAAATCACCTTAATATCTTGATAATCAATCCGTTAACGATAACCGACTGATGAAAAGTAAATAACTACGCCTATTATACACGTAACCCGCATGACGCGCGGTAAAAAAGCCGTATCGGGCGGATTATTGCGCTTTGAAAGCGTGTAAGCGGTTTGTCGCTTTGGTTAAGCCGTCTTGCAGCCAGATTTCCGTGCAGCGCGCCGCTTCGTCTACCGCTTCGTCAATCAGTTTCTGCTCAGAAACCGGTGGCTTACCGAGCACGAAACCGACAACTTTGTTTTTATCGCCCGGATGGCCGATTCCCACGCGCAAACGGTGGAAATTCGGGTTATTGCCCAGCTTGCTGATGATGTCTTTAAGACCGTTGTGACCACCGTGCCCGCCGCCCAGCTTGAATTTTGCCACGCCAGGGGGAAGATCCAGCTCATCGTGGGCGACCAGAATTTCATCCGGATTGATGCGATAAAACGTTGCCATCGCCGCCACGGCTTTACCGCTCAGATTCATAAACGTGGTGGGGACCAGCAGGCGAACATCCGCGCCAGCAAGGTTGATACGTGAGGTATACCCGAAGAATTTAGGTTCTTCACGCAGGGGAGCACGTAACCGCTCGGCCAGCAGATCGACGTACCATGCCCCGGCATTGTGGCGGGTAGCCGCATATTCTGCGCCCGGGTTGGCGAGGCCGACAATCAGTTTAATCGTCACGATTCAATTCCTAATGGGTTCCAGATCTGGCGCGTAGTTTACTGTCTGGCGCGCCGCTTGACAAAATTCTGCGATCGTCTCAGCGAAATACGAATAATTACTTACCTGAACAATTAGAATTTCAAGCTGTTCAACGTGTTATTTGTAAACTTTTGTGTGGGCGTTATCTGTAATTGTGATCATTCACGCAACTCATAAAAGGAGCGTTGTCTATACTTTACACACAAGGATTAGGGGCTTTTCCCCTGACAACCCAAAGTTCCGGAGGTGACACATGAAACGCAAAAACGCTTCGCTACTCGGTAACGTGCTGATGGGTTTGGGGCTGTTTGTGATGGTCGTCGGCGTAGGTTATTCCATATTAAACCAGCTGCCGCAGCTTGATCTTCCGCAATACTTCGCGCATGGCGCGGTACTGAGCATCTTCCTCGGTGCGGTATTGTGGCTCGCCGGCGCGCGCGTGAGCGGACATGAGGAAGTCTGCGATAAATACTGGTGGGTGCGCCACTACGACAAACGCTGCCGTCGAGATCAGCATAAGCACAGCTAGTGCCAAGACGAAAGAATACCGAAACGACTCCCTGGGAGTCGTTTTTTTTTGCATCAAGGGTTGACCCTCACGTAACGTAAGGCGCCAGAGTGGCGGCACTGGCAAAGAAAAGGAGCAGTTATGTTGATTCAGGTGGGGGAGCTGGCGAAACGGGCCGGTATCACCGTACGCACATTGCATCACTATGAGCAAACAGGAGTGTTGCTGCCTTCTGCCAGAAGCGCGGCAGGTTACCGGCTTTACAACCTGGCGGATGTTCAGCGCCTGCATATGATCCAGGCGCTGGCAAAAGCGGGGCTGGAACTTGCTGAAATCAGGGATTTCCTTGAACAGGAGTCGCTGTCGTTAACCGAGTTACTCGATGCGCAAATCACGCTGCTGGATAAACAGCTGCGCAGCATACATACGCTGCGCGACCGGCTGGTCGAACTGCGTACCGGGCTTCTCGACGATGCGACGCCGGACCTGGAATCCTGGCTACAGACTCTGGAGTTAATGAATATGTACGATCGCTGGTTTAGCAAAGAAGAGTTACAGCAGCTGCCGTTTGCGGTGCAGAAGGACGCGCTGTCGGCTATCTGGTCAGGGCTGGTGGCAGAGGCCAACGCGCTGCTGGAGCACCATATACCCGTTACGGACGAGAGGGCGAAGGACCTGGCGACGCGCTGGATAGAGCGCCTGGAGCAGGACACGGCGGGCAAACCGGAGTTTCTTACCCGGCTGAACGAGATGCACAGCGTAGAGCCACAGATGCAGGCGCAAACCGGCATCACGCCGGAGATGACGGATTACATTACGCGCGCGTTTGCGGAATCCAAGCTCAGTATATGGGAGAAGTACCTTACTCCCGAAGAGATGGCCTTTACGCGGAAGCACTACTTTGATCGCATGATGGAGTGGCCGCCGCTGGTGGCGAAGCTGCATCAGGCGCAGCGGGAAAATCTCGACCCCGCCTCTGACGATGCCCAAAAGCTTGCCGAAAACTGGCTGGCGCTGTTCCAGTCGTACGCGGGCACCAACCCGGAGACCCAGCAAAAGTTTCGCACGGCCATGCAGCAGGAGCCGCATCTGATGAAGGGAACCTGGATGACGCCTGCCGTGCTTGCATGGCTCCAGCAGGCGATCGGGGTGATGATGCAGAGACGTTTCTCTGCATCAGGCGGCTCACAGATCCGCTAACGCGGCTTCACGGTTAGGATAAAAAGCAAGGCGGCCAGGGATCGGCTGCACGCCTGCACGCGCCATGGTGCGCAGGGGCTGGAATTCGAGGTTACTCACCCGCAGCTCACAGCCTTCAGGCAGACGTTTCACAAAGCGCTGGAAGGCGTCCAGGCCGCCCGCATCCAGCACCGGTACGGCATCCCATTTTAGCACCACAACCCGTTTGCCCGCGATGCGAGACTCCAGATCGCTGAACAGACCTTCCGCCGCGGCGAAGAACAGCGGGCCAATCACGCGCAGAACCAGCACATCGTCAGGCACCTCCACGTTAACCGGGGAGAGGCGCGTCATTTGCGCAATACGGCGCATAAACAGCAGGGAAGCCAGCACGATCCCGACGCTGATGGCGATAACCATATCGAACAGCACGGTCAGCGACATGCAGATCAGCATCACGATGATGTCGTCTTTCGGTGCCCGACGCAGCAGGTTTACCACCTTGTGCGCCTCACTCATGTTCCAGGCCACCATCAGCAGCAGGGCGGCCATGGCGGAAAGCGGTAGCCAGGAGAGCAGCGGGGCGAGGATCAGCAGGGCGAGGATCACCAGCAGGGAGTGGATAACTGCCGAAACGGGTGACGTTGCACCCGCGCGCACGTTTGCCGCAGAACGGGCGATGGCTGCCGTGGCGGTAATACCACCAAAGAACGGTGCGATGAGGTTCCCTAACCCCTGACCAACCAGCTCGCTGTTGGCTTTGTGCTTGGTGCCGGTCATCCCGTCCAGAACGACGGCGCAGAGCAGGGATTCAATCGCCCCCAGCATCGCCATCGAGAACGCGGCGGGAAGCAGGGCGCGCAGGGAATCCCAGCTTAAGGTAAAGCTGGATCCGGGCATATCCCACGGCAGCACCAGCTGCGGCAGCAGCTGCGGAATGCCGCTCCCCTGCGAACCGTCCGCAAGAACATAGTGGAACTGCGAGCCGATAGTGGCGACATGGCCGCCGAACATATTGACGATGGCCATCACCGCGCAGCCCAGCAGCAGCGCGGGCAGATGGCCCGGCAGTCGAATGCCAAGACGAGGCCAGACGATCAGCGTGCCCAGCGTCACAATCCCGATGGCGGCATCGCCCAGGTTGGCCGTCGGAAGCGCCATAAACAGCGCACCCACTTTCTGTAAATAGTGCTCCGGAACATGGGGCATTTGCAGGCCGAGGAAATCCTTGATCTGCATGGTTCCGATGGTGATCCCAATCCCCGAGGTGAACCCCAGCGTGACGGAAAGGGGGATGTACTCAATCAGCCGCCCAAAGCGGGCCAGACCAAACAGAATCAAAAAGACGCCGGACATCAGGGTGGCGACCAGCAGGCCTGCCAGACCAAACTGCTGTGAAACCGGGTAGAGGATCACCACAAAGGCGGCAGTCGGGCCGGAGACGCTGAAGCGCGAGCCGCCGGTCAGAGCGATGACGATCCCGGCCACGGCTGAGGTGTACAGGCCGTACTGCGGCGCAACGCCGCTGCCAATCGCCAGCGCCATCGCCAGCGGAATCGCGATAATGCCGACGGTGATCCCGGCAATCAGGTCACGGATAAAACGTGACGAGGTGTACTTCTCTTTCCAGCAGGCGTCGATGAGGGCGCGAAAGGGCAGAACATGTGAGGAGGCTACGTTTTTCACAATTATCTATCATCCGTATGCGCATCATCTGTCATGTGAATGGCAGGTGAAGGAGGCATTAATCATACAAATAAAACCCAGAGACAAAAAAACCCGCCGCAGCGGGTTTTTCGGCCGTGTTCGATTAGTGTTCGAACATTGCAGAGATGGATTCTTCGTTGCTGATACGACGAATCGCTTCGGCCAGCATCCCGGACAGGGTCAGGGTACGCACGTTTGGCAGTGCCTTGATCTCGTCGCTCAGTGGGATGGTATCGCATACTACAACTTCGTCAATGACGGAGTTGCGCAGGTTGTTTACGGCATTGCCGGAGAAGATCGGGTGGGTCGCGTAAGCGAATACGCGCTTGGCACCACGCTCTTTCAGCGCTTCAGCCGCTTTACACAGCGTACCGCCGGTATCGATCATATCGTCAACCAGCACGCAGTCGCGGCCAGCCACGTCACCGATGATGTGCATCACCTGAGAAACGTTAGCGCGCGGACGACGTTTGTCGATGATCGCCATGTCGGTGTCGTTCAGCAGCTTAGCGATAGCACGGGCACGTACCACGCCGCCGATGTCCGGAGAAACCACGATTGGGTTATCCAGGTTCAGCTGCAGCATGTCTTCCAGCAGGATTGGGCTGCCGAATACGTTATCAACCGGGACGTCGAAGAAGCCCTGGATCTGCTCTGCGTGCAGGTCAACGGTCAGTACGCGGTCAACGCCAACGCTGGACAGGAAGTCAGCGACAACTTTCGCGGTAATTGGCACACGCGCGGAACGGACGCGACGGTCCTGGCGGGCATAGCCGAAGTAAGGGATTACAGCAGTGATACGGCCTGCGGAAGCGCGACGCAGGGCGTCGACCATAACAACCAGTTCCATCAGGTTGTCGTTCGTTGGAGCACAGGTGGACTGGATGATGAAAATATCACCACCGCGTACATTTTCGTTAATTTGTACGCTGACTTCGCCGTCGCTAAAGCGACCTACAGCGGCGTCGCCGAGGGAAGTGTACAGGCGGTTGGCAATACGTTGTGCTAGTTCCGGGGTGGCGTTACCAGCAAAAAGCTTCATATCAGGCACGAGAAGAACCTCAGGCATGCGTCCAGTGGTGGATAGCGTTCGCCGTAAACTGTGCGGGCCAGGCAAAGGCTATCCAGGCGGTGTATTAAAGAGCGCGATGCAACGTCTGGAACAGGGTGACGTTGTCACCGAAACTCAGTCTGCGCCAGAATGGCCTGCTGTAGGGGGGAAATGTTCATCCCACGCGCTACAAAACCATGCAGCCAAACCGGCGCTTGCTCAAGCACCTGACGAGCGGCGGATTCGGTGTCAAATTCAGCAAAGACACAGGCCCCTGTACCAGTCAGGCGCGACGGCGCGTATTCTAACAGCCAGGAAAGCACCGCATCAACCTCGCGAAAACGTTTTCTTGCGATATCCTCGCAATCGTTGCTGAATTCACAATTTAATAACGTTTCTATTGACCGAATCGGGGTATTTCTTTTCAGGTCAGGATCTTTAAAGATGACCGGGGTCGGAATGCTCACGCCGGGGTGAGCAACCAGATACCATTTTTCCGGCGGGTTGACCGGGGAGAGGATTTCGCCCACGCCCTCAGCAAAGGCCGCATGACCGCGCACAAACACCGGGACATCCGCACCCAGCCTCAAGCCTAAGACGGCCAGTTCGTCCTGCGACAGCCCGCAGCCCCAAAGGTGGTTCAGGGCAACCAGCACGGTAGCGGCGTTGGATGAGCCGCCGCCCAGGCCGCCGCCCATCGGCAGACGCTTCTCGATATGGATGTCCGCACCGCTTCCCGCAGGCAGACGACCCGATTCCGCTGCAGCGTTCATCAGCAGACGCGCAGCGCGCACAATCAGGTTGTCCTCATGCGCCACGCCGTCGACCGGCGTCAGGAGGCAAATCTGCCCGTCCTGGCGCAGTTCGATAGAAATTGTGTCGCCATAGTCAATAAACTGAAACAGCGTCTGCAGGGTGTGATAGCCGTCAGCGCGCTGGCCGGTAATGTATAAAAACAGATTCAGTTTTGCCGGAGAGGGCCAGTGGGTCATCATTTAACGATCCAGTTGTCCATTTTCAGCTTGATGCGCTGGCTGCCCTGGGTCAGTTCCATGTTGGATGGCAGCGACGGTTTACTCTTGCTGTCATAGTCGCTGTACACCACTTTCCAGGTCTTGCCGTTCTGGGTGTAGTTCACCTGGCTCAGACGATACTGATCGTCAAGCGTATAGTCGGTGGCGTCACCCGGCAGGCCAAGGATCCACTGGCGCAGGCTGTTGAGCGGGATAGGCATTCCGGTCAGCTTGCCAATCATCTCTTCGGCATCGGTTGCGGTGTAGTGCTGGCCTTTGTTATCGGTGATCTGCGCTTCGCCCGGTTTCGCGATAAGCTCCAGCTCGGTGCTGCCCAGCGGGTTCAGCAGCAGCAGGCGATAGTTGTCCTGACCCGTCTGCTGCCAGAAGAAACGGGCATACACTTTTTGCTCATCAGAGAGATAGGCGAAGGCGCCGCGGGTCTGGTACTGGCTCAAATTACGGACGTCCTGCTGGTGCTGACGCCACTGGGGTGAATCAGGGCTTTTGCCCGGGCCTTTTGGTTGGGTGACGGTACACGCGGTCAGAACCAGTGCCGCCAGGGGCAGCAGGCGAATCAGTCGGGTCATAATGAGGACAAATCCTTGAGATACGTTGCAGTTATAACTGTTAATGCTAGCGTCGAAGGGGGCTACCGTCTACGTTCAAATTATCTCAAAGCGTTGTGTAACCTATTACTCCGAAAGGGGGCTGTCTCTTTTATTGATCTCGCGCATCCTGTATGATGCGTTCTGCTAACCTTATTAACGCTGGTACTACTCCCGCTCAACATGACCCTATTAGCACTCGGTATCAACCACAAAACAGCCCCGGTTTCGCTGCGAGAACGCGTAACGTTTTCGCCAGATACGCTCGACCTGGCGCTGGATAGCCTGCTTGCACAGCCGATGGTGCAGGGTGGCGTGGTGCTCTCGACGTGCAACCGTACCGAGCTCTATTTAAGCGTGGAAGAGCAGGACAACCTGCACGACGCGCTGATCCGCTGGTTATGCGACTACCACAATCTCAATGAAGACGAGCTGCGCAACAGCCTGTACTGGCATCAGGACAACGATGCCGTCAGCCATCTGATGCGCGTGGCGAGCGGGCTGGATTCGCTGGTTCTGGGCGAGCCACAAATTCTCGGTCAGGTGAAAAAAGCCTTTGCGGATTCGCAAAAAGGGCATCTGAAGGCCAGCGAGCTGGAGCGCATGTTCCAGAAGTCATTCTCCGTGGCGAAGCGTGTGCGAACCGAAACCGACATTGGTGCCAGTGCGGTTTCTGTTGCTTTCGCGGCCTGCACCCTTGCACGCCAAATCTTTGAATCCCTTTCTACCGTCACCGTGATGCTGGTGGGCGCGGGCGAAACCATCGAACTTGTGGCGCGCCATCTGCGCGAGCATAAAGTGAAAAAGATGATTATCGCTAACCGCACCCGCGAACGCGCGCAGGTGCTGGCGGATGAAGTGGGGGCAGAGGTGGTTGCCCTGAGCGACATCGATGAACGCCTGAAGGAGGCGGACATTATTATCAGTTCGACCGCCAGCCCGCTGCCGATTATCGGCAAAGGGATGGTGGAGCGTGCGCTGAAGTCCCGCCGTAATCAGCCGATGCTGCTGGTGGATATCGCCGTCCCGCGCGACGTTGAGCCAGAAGTCGGCAAGCTGGCTAACGCCTATCTTTACAGCGTAGATGACCTGCAAAGCATCATTTCGCACAACCTCGCGCAGCGTAAAGCGGCGGCGGTGCAGGCGGAAACCATTGTCGAGCAGGAAACCAGTGAGTTTATGGCCTGGCTGCGCGCGCAAAGCGTCAGCGAGACCATCCGCGAGTACCGCGGGCAGGCGGAGCAGGTGCGTGATGACCTGACTGCCAAAGCGTTAGCGGCCCTGGAGCAGGGCGGCGACGCGCAGGCTATTATGCAGGATCTGGCGTGGAAACTGACCAACCGCCTGATCCATGCCCCAACCAAATCTCTTCAGCAGGCTGCCCGTGACGGGGATGATGAACGCCTGACTATTCTGCGCAACAGCCTCGGGCTGGAATAGCGCCCTATACCCATTTTCTAAGACAAGGTGCACTTACGCCTATGAAGCCTTCTATCGTCGCTAAACTGGAAGCTCTGCACGAGCGCCATGAAGAAGTCCAGGCGCTGCTCGGGGATGCCGGGACCATTGCGGACCAGGAACGTTTTCGCGCACTTTCACGTGAATACGCGCAGTTAAGTGATGTTTCTAAATGCTTTACCGACTGGCGACAGGTTCAGGAAGATATCGAAACCGCGCAGATGATGCTCGACGATCCTGAAATGCGCGAGATGGCGCAGGAAGAGTTGCAGGATGCGAAAGCGCGTTCTGAGGAGATGGAGCAGCAGCTTCAGGTGCTGTTGCTGCCAAAAGATCCGGACGACGAACGCAACGCGTTCGTGGAAGTCCGCGCCGGGACCGGCGGGGACGAAGCGGCGCTGTTTGCCGGGGATCTGTTCCGCATGTACAGCCGCTACGCCGAGTCGCGTCGCTGGCGCGTGGAGATCATGAGCGCCAACGAAGGCGAACACGGTGGCTACAAAGAGGTTATCGCCAAGATCAGCGGCGACGGCGTGTACGGTCGTCTCAAGTTTGAATCCGGCGGTCACCGCGTGCAGCGCGTACCGGCCACCGAATCTCAGGGCCGAATCCACACCTCCGCCTGTACGGTGGCGGTGATGCCGGAGCTGCCGGAAGCGGAGCTGCCGGACATCAACCCTGCTGACCTGCGTATTGATACCTTCCGCTCCTCCGGGGCGGGTGGTCAGCACGTTAACACCACCGACTCCGCCATCCGTATTACCCACCTGCCGACCGGCATCGTGGTGGAGTGTCAGGACGAGCGTTCCCAGCACAAAAACAAAGCCAAAGCGCTCTCCGTGCTGGGCGCACGTATCCACGCGGCCGAAATGGCGAAACGCCAGCAGGCGGAAGCGTCTACGCGTCGTAACCTGCTGGGCAGCGGCGATCGCAGCGACCGTAACCGCACCTACAACTTCCCGCAGGGGCGCGTGACTGACCACCGCATCAACCTGACGCTGTACCGTCTGGACGAAGTAATGGAAGGCAAGCTGGATATGCTGATTGAGCCTATCGTGCAGGAATACCAGGCCGACCAGCTGGCGGCACTGTCCGAGCAGGAATAATGGATTTTCAGCGCTGGTTACGTGAGGCTGCCAGTGAGCTTTCCGAAAGCGAAAGCCCGAAGCGCGATGCCGAAATTTTGCTTGAGCATGTGACGGGTAAAGCCCGCACGTACCTGCTGGCCTTCGGCGAAACCGAACTGACCGCGGAACAGGAAGCCCGGCTCGCCGCGCTGCTTGCCCGCCGTAAAACCGGCGAGCCGGTGGCGCACCTGGTCGGCGAGCGCGAGTTCTGGTCGTTACCGCTTTACGTCTCGGCGGCGACGCTGATCCCGCGCCCCGACACCGAGTGTCTGGTTGAACAGGCGCTGGCGCGCTTACCCGTATCGTCCTGCCGCATTCTCGATCTCGGAACGGGGACCGGGGCCATCGCCCTGGCGCTCGCTACTGAACGGCCCGACTGCGCGGTCACGGCGGTGGATGTGATGCCCGACGCGGTGGCGCTGGCGCAGCGTAACGTGGAACGTCTTGGACTGACCAACGTGACGGTGCTGCAAAGCAGCTGGTTCAGCGCGCTGGAGAAGCAGACGTTCGGAGTGATTGTCAGTAACCCGCCCTATATTGACGAGCATGACCCGCACCTTGCGCAGGGGGATGTGCGCTTCGAACCGCTGACGGCGCTGGTCGCCGCCAGGGAGGGTTTAGCCGACCTTGAACACATTGTGACAACGTCACGACAACATTTGCTTTCCGGCGGCTGGCTGCTGGTGGAGCATGGCTGGACGCAGGGGGAAGCCGTGCGGGCGCTCTTTACCCAGGCGGGCTACGCAGGTGTCAAAACCTGCCGCGACTACGGCGGCAACGAACGCCTGACGCTGGGGCAGTGGTTATGAGCGCAGGTACTGATAAAGGCGTAAGGCTGACTGAAAGGCGGTTTGGCGTTATCATCTACATCGTTTTGAGTTTTATCTCGCCCGGGCGTCGCTTTACGCTCGGTCGTTACTGGGGTAAGTCATGAAGTCCTTAGCCGATTTCGAATTTAATAAAGTGCCGCTTTGCGATGGCATGATCCTGATTTCTGAGATGATCCGCGACGATTTTACGTCGCAGTACGTCTACGATGAGCTGGAGAATCTGGTCTGCCTGGCGCGTGAAGAGATCAATCAGGCGCGCCCGCAGGACTGGCAATTAGAGAAGCTGCTTGAGCTTTTCTACGGCGAATGGGGTTTCTGCGACACGCGGGGCGTGTATCGCCTGTCTGACGCATTATGGCTGGACCAGGTCTTAAAAAATCGTCAGGGGAGCGCCGTTGCGCTAGGTTCTATTTTGCTTTGGGTTGCGCATCGCCTGGATATTCCACTGGTGCCGGTCATTTTTCCGACGCAGATGATCCTGCGTGCGGAGTGGCTGGACGGTGAGATGTGGCTCATTAATCCCTTCAACGGCGATACGCTGGATGAACATACGCTGGACGTGTGGCTGAAAGGCAATATCAGCCCGGTGGCTGAGCTCTTCAACGAAGATCTCGACGAGGCGGATAACGCAGAAGTGATCCGCAAGCTGCTGGATACGCTGAAGTCTGCGTTAATGGAAGAGCGTCAGATGGAGCTGGCCCTGCGCGCCAGCGAAGTGCTGCTGCAGTTTAATCCGGAAGACCCGTACGAAATTCGCGACCGTGGGTTGATCTATGCCCAGCTCGATTGTGAGCACGTGGCGCTGAACGATCTGAGCTATTTCGTCGAGCAGTGTCCGGAAGATCCTATTAGCGAAATGATTCGTGCGCAGATCAACGCGATCTCGCACAAGCAAATTACACTGCATTAATCTTAATTCCGATTCACACCTGAATAAGGCGATCCTATGAAACAAAAAGTGGTTAGCATTGGTGATATCAAGGTAGCAAACGACCTGCCGTTCGTGCTGTTTGGCGGCATGAACGTGCTGGAATCCCGCGACCTCGCCATGCGTATCTGCGAGCACTACGTGACCGTGACCCAGAAGCTGGGCATCCCGTACGTGTTTAAAGCCTCTTTTGACAAAGCCAACCGCTCCTCCATCAACTCTTACCGTGGCCCGGGCCTGGAAGAAGGGATGAAGATTTTCCAGGAGCTGAAGCAGACCTTTGGCGTGAAAGTGATCACCGACGTGCATGAAGCCGCTCAGGCGCAGCCGGTGGCAGACGTGGTTGACGTGATTCAGCTCCCGGCGTTCCTGGCTCGCCAGACCGACCTGGTTGCCGCGATGGCGAAAACCGGTGCCGTGATCAACGTGAAAAAACCACAGTTCGTGAGCCCGGGTCAGATGGGCAACATCGTCGATAAGTTTATCGAAGGTGGCAACGACAAGGTTATCCTGTGCGACCGTGGTTCCAACTTCGGTTATGACAATCTGGTTGTGGATATGCTGGGCTTCAGCGTGATGAAAAACGTCTCTAATCAGTCTCCGGTGATTTTCGACGTGACCCACGCGCTGCAGTGCCGCGACCCGTTTGGCGCTGCGTCCGGCGGCCGTCGTGCTCAGGTGACCGAACTGGCGCGCGCCGGTATGGCAACCGGCCTGGCTGGCCTGTTCATTGAAGCGCACCCGGATCCGGATAACGCAAAATGCGACGGCCCATCTGCGCTGCCGCTGGATAAGCTGGAGCCGTTCCTGAAACAGATCAAAGCAATTGACGATCTGGTCAAGAGCTTCGATGAGCTGGATACCAGCAAATAACAAAAAACCCGCTTCGGCGGGTTTTCTTATGGGGCATATTGCCGGGTAGCGCTTTTGTATGACCGGATACATAGGTGACAGATCAGACCGGGAACATAGGTAACACTTTTAGTCTATCCGCACCACACTCTGGGTTTTTCGGTCGTAGTACGCAAGT